>DASRNO010000075.1:0-6473 GCA_035647375.1 Bacteroidaceae bacterium | reverse complement strand
GGAGACTATCTGTTGGTTGATGTGGGAGAGTGGAGACTTGCCGATTTAGATATAAATGGGATACATAAATATAATAAATATAGGGGATATGATTATGAAAGAGCTGTCGATGAGAATGGTAATTTGATCTCAGATTCTTCTAACGACCATATTTTTGATCATTATTCACCACTATTTCCGCAAGATTATTTAATGTTTGGGCAAATACTAAGCTATGGTAATTTTGGGCAAGAGCACGATGTGAGTCCCGTCTATTTAAATGCTACTAATCGTGTCTATGCTGCCGATGCCTATAGATCGTCACTTGTGGCCGGTCAGACATACTTTAATAGAGACGTTGTTCTGATTGATGTAGATCTTACCGCTGTTGATTTTACGAATACCGATCTTGATGGTTCTAATTTGACAGGATTTGTAATCACAGATAGTTTGACTAAAAACCTATTGTTATATGCTGCTGCCGGTGTAGACTTTAATCTAATAAATAGTGTTACAGAGTATACAAATGCCACATCGGGGAATGTTCAGGGTATTGTGGCTCATGCGGTTAAATATGACTCGGGAGTCTATTCAATGGATTACTTTAATCTTGTTGACAAGGAGATGTTCCATTGTCCAATCTCTTTTGTAGCTAATAGTGCCGAATATTTTCGCCAGGTTGCGGTTAGCGGATTGGGAACTTTAACCTTACCATTCATTCCGGATACAACTCACAATGAATATTACGAACTCGTTTCCAAAATCCCCTCGTATGTAATATTCAACGAGTCTTATGAACCTAAAGCAAATACCCCTTATTTGTTTATTAGAAAAGATGAAAACAGTATATTTAATGCTGTTCCTACTGGTGCGTCTGTAGTGGTGGAGAGAACCGATGGATCTATGACAAAAAGTGTAAGTAATTTGTCCATGGTTGGTTTATATAAACGCTGTGTGTTTACCACAGATGATATCTATTTTATAAAAGATGATAAGATGTATCATAATAATGGAGGGGCGGTAACATTCAATCCTTTTAGGACCTATTTTAAAAATGATGATCCTATTATGGCACCTTCATTTTCTATTCGATTAACAAATACTGGAGAAGCGGTAGAGGTGGAAGATCTGTTCAATGATACTCCCCTTGTTATTTTGTCAAAACGTGGGGCTATAGGTTTAAAAACCAATAGGGACTTGAGTGTTACAATTTATACTACAGGTGGACAACAAATATTTAACGAAAAAATGCTAAAAGGTGAAGAAAAAGTTGTATCTTTGTTGCCCGCTGTATATATTGTCAACGGAATTAGAGTATTAGTTAGATAAGAATCACAATTTTATTATGAAAAAATATGTCAAGCCATCCATAGAGCCTTTTTATGTAGATACCGAGAACATCTGTCTTTCGTTGAGTATCTATGAGAGTGATTTCACATCTGTAGAGGCGGATATCCGTAAGCGTCGTGATTTTGATAACGATGTTCTTATATGGTAATTAGTTGATATTTTAATCCTAGAATATAGTAAAACAGGGGCGACAATAAATATTTACTGTCGCCCCTGTTTTGTTTTTGTTGCGTAAACATTAGCTACACTATAGGTAGCGTTTCCCGAGCACTAGCTTGTTACTTGAATCGTCAACTTCCCAGATCTGTGGTTTTCTTGGACCGTTATTTTCAGAATGGTGTATTATTAGAAGTAATTTGTCCTGAAATGTGCGGAAAAGCATGCCATGGCCGGAATTATCTCCTTTAAAAGCTTTTTCTTCCTGTACCCATGGTCCTTTTATACTTCCAGAAAGCGAGTATGCTACTCCCTGTGCATAACGGTTTTCACCCCAACTTGACCATAGCATTCCCAACACGCCTGTCTGGGTGCGAAACATCTGAGGGCCGTCTGTTACCCATCCGGGCATCTTCATACCGAAAGTGGCCTCACCTATAGAGTTCATCTCTTTTGACCATGCAGCCTCGCTGGCTCTAAATATTGTTACAGGTTCTGCTGTTCTGTGGGTAAGGTCTTTAGAAAGGGGCATGTATGCCATTGTGCCATCAATAAGTTGAGTCCACTCATGCACAAAGACCATATAGATAGTGTCGTTTTCCTCATATAGTGTTCCGTCAATAATATCCCAATCTTCAGGACCCAAGCAAAATGTTGAGTCTTTTACCAACGGTGTGTAAGGACCCTCTATACTGTCAGACACAAGTAGCTGAGTCTGGTTAAGAGGAACATTGTATCTGCGTGGAACTTGCTCTATAATTACGCTACGATTGTTCCAAGTGCCGGCATAATAATATTTATTGTTGAATCTGTGTATCTCTGCCGCAGCTACAAAATTACCCTGCATCCAAGTTCCCGAAAGATCAATAACGTTGTATGGACCAGTCCACATATTTAAATCTTTACTTTTGTAGAGAGAGCCACCGGTACCTGTCAGGTAGTAGGTCTCTGTCTCTTTGTCGGCATAGATAAATGGGTCGCTCATTGACATTTCTGATAAAGGAATTGTTCTTACCTGAGGCGTGAATTGATTTGATGGGCGGGTACGTCTGGCGGGTTGTTGACCCGGCGCGCGCCCTGCTATAGTACCTCCAAAGTTGTTTTGTCCCGGATCTGCCAAAGGAGCCTGTTCGCCAGGAAGAATAACTCTTTTTTCCTGTATTGTTGCACTATCTTGTCTATTATAACAAGATAACATAAAAAGCAGAGCTGTCAGAGTGAGAGCAGTGCTGAAAAATAATTTTTTAATCATTGTTTAAACTTTTAATTAGTAAAAAGTTGCTTATATCTACCTTTTAAGGCTGTTATATTCCATTAAGGCCTCTTCAAGCATATCTAATGCCTCTTTTAGAGATTCTCTCTTTAACACATAGGCCAATCTTACCTGATCTTTACCTAGTTGGGGATCAGAATAGAAACCGGTTCCTGGCGCCATCATTATTGTTTTTCCGTTTCTTCTGAAATCAGTAAGGCACCATAAACAGAATTTATCACTATCGTCTATAGGCAATCTGGCTATTGTATAGAAAGCACCCATAGGAATAGGGGAGTATACACCGGGAATTTTGTTCAGTCCATCTATAAGACATTGTCTTCTTGTAAAAAACTCGTGGTATGTGTTAGACATGTACTCTTTTGGAGCAGATATAGAGGCCTCTGCTATAATTTGACCTATTAGCGGGGGGCTTAGTCTGGCTTGACAAAATTTCATAACCGCTTTTCGAACCGCCTCATTTTTTGTAACAAGTGCACCAATACGTATACCGCACTCTGAGTAGCGTTTTGACACTGAGTCTATTAGAATAACATTATCCTCAATCCCTTTTAGGTGACAAGCCGATATATATGGTGAATCGGTATATATGAACTCTCTGTAAACTTCGTCAGAGAAGAGATAAAGGTTATAATTTTTAACCAAATCTCTAATTTGTGTCATCTCTTTCATAGAGTAAAGGTAACCGGTAGGATTGTTAGGATTACATATAAGAATACCTTTGGTGCGTTTTGTTATAAGCTTCTCTATTTTCTCTATTGGTGGTAGTGCAAAGCCATCGTCTATTGATGTTACAATTGGCTTAATAACAGCTCCTGCCGAAACAGCGAAAGCCATATAGTTTGCGTAGGCCGGTTCAGGTACAATAATCTCATCGCCCGGATTAAGGCATGTCATGAAGGCAAAGAGTACAGCCTCAGAACCTCCGCAGGTAATAATAATTTCGTCGGGATGAAAATTAATATGATACTGTTCGTAGTATTTACAAAGTCTCTTGCGAAGAGTTAAGAATCCTTGACTTGGCGAATATTCTAATATTTTACGGTCTATTGTTTTTAGAGCATCTAAACCTATTTGTGGTGATGGTAGATCGGGTTGCCCTATATTGAGATGATAAACCTCAACACCCTCAGCTTGAATAGTTTGAGCAATTTTTGATAATTTCCTTATTGGGGAACTTGGCATAATCTCGGCTCTTGCAGATATCTTCATAATTTTGTTATATATGCTTGCAAAGGTAGCTAATGTAAGAAAATAAATAAAAAAAAGGATTGTTTTTATTGTGCAGTAAAAAAAATAGGTATATTTGCACTATTATTCAATATGAAAATTATGTCAAAACTTTGGTGGCGCAACAATTGGCAATCCGTACGGTTTCGTGGGGAGGTTTAGTTGTTGTGTCGTATAGAGTAAAAAGGCATATTAAATAACTTATAAAGTCCGTCCCCGAAAGAGGCGGATTTTTTTGTTTAGAAAGACTATTTTCAACAATAATTTTTATCGAAATGAAACAAAAACGTTATTTTTTACAGGAATCGGAGATTCCGAAACAGTGGTATAACATTCAGGTAGATATGCCTAATAAACCGCTTCCTATCAAGAATCCCAAGACAGGCGAAAGTATGAGTGCAGAAGATCTCTATCCGATTTTTGCCAAAGAGTTATGTCATCAGGAGTTAAATCAAACCGATGTGTGGATTGATATTCCCGAAGAGGTGAGAGAGAGATACAAGAGTTATCGTAGTACCCCCTTGGTTAGAGCCTATGGGTTAGAGAAGGCTTTGGGTACTCCTGCGCATATCTACTTCAAAAACGAGAGTGTTAGTCCTGTGGGCTCCCATAAATTGAATACAGCTCTTGCACAAGCTTATTATTGTAAAGAGGAGGGTATAGAGAATCTAACAACCGAGACTGGTGCCGGTCAATGGGGAACAGCTCTTGCTTATGCCTCTAAAGTTTTCGGTTTAAATGCAGCGGTTTATCAGGTTAAAATTAGCTATGAACAGAAGCCTTATCGTCGTAGTATGATGGAGGTTTTTGGTGCACAGGTAACATCGTCTCCTTCAATGTCAACGCGTGCCGGCAAGGAGATTATCACTAAAAACCCCAACTATACAGGCTCTTTGGGAACAGCTATATCAGAGGCTATAGAGTTAGCTATGAATACGCCTAACTGTAAATATACACTTGGTTCGGTTATGAGTCACGTGTCGTTACATCAGACGGTTATTGGTCTTGAGGCCGAGAAACAGATGGAAATGGCAGGAGAATATCCGGATATTGTAATAGCCTGTTTTGGTGGCGGATCCAACTTTAGCGGAATAGCATATCCATTTATGCGTCATAATTTAAAAGGTGGGAAAAAAACACGTTTTATTGCTGCTGAACCGGCATCATGTCCCAAACTAACTAGAGGGAAATTTATATATGATTTTGGCGATGAGGCGGGTTATACACCAATGTTACCTATGTACTCTCTTGGTCATAAATTTGCACCGGCTAATATTCATGCAGGTGGTTTACGTTATCACGGGGCGGGAGCTATTGTTTCACAGTTGCTTAAGGATGAATTAATAGAGGCCGTCGATATTCAACAACTGGAAAGTTTCGAGGCCGGAATGTTATTTTCAAGATCTGAAGGGATAATTCCGGCTCCCGAATCGTGTCACGCTATAGCGGCTACTATACGTGAAGCAAATAGGTGCACAGAGATGGGAGAAGAAAAAATTATACTTTTCAATTTAAGTGGTCACGGTTTAGTTGATATGACCGCATACGATCAGTATTTAAGTGGTAATCTTACCAACTATACTGTATCGGACGAAGAGATTATTAGAACTATCGAATCAGCAGAAAAAGGGCGATGAGGTTATAATTTTTATAGCTTATAAATAGAAAGTCCAAAAGACAAAACAAGAAAATGTCTTTGGACTTTTTTTACTTAAAGCATAATAACTATTTTTACTAAAAAATACGCCTTATTATGGAGAATTACGGTTTTGTAAGAGTAGCGGCGGCTATTCCAAATGTGGTGGTGGCTGATTGTATGAATAACGCTGAGGCTTGTTTAAGATTGATTTTTGAGGCTGCCGAAAAAGAGACGCAGATAGTCTGCTTTCCTGAACTTGCAATAACTGCTTATTCTTGTGGAGATCTGTTTAATAATAATTTGCTTGTAAAGAATGCAGAGAAGGCATTGAGTTGGCTACTAAAAAAAACAGAATTACTTGATATTGTGGTTATAGTAGGGCTTCCGGTTAGAGGTGCAACTTCTCTATTCAATGGGGCTGTGGTTTTTCATAGGGGAAAAATTAAGGGAATAACAGCCAAGTCTTTTATTTCTAATAGCAGACAATTTTATCAACAAAGATGGTTTGCGTCGGCATCATCATCTTTTATAAGTGAGATATCTCTCTGTAATCAGAAAGTGCCTTTTGGAGAAAATTTACAGTTTAAAAGTGGTAATCTTATCTTTTCGATAGAAATAGGTGAGGATTTAAGGGCACCTATTCCTTCCAGTTCAAAACACTCATTGGCAGGGTCGAAGATTATTTTCAATCCATCGGCATCGAGTGAACAGGTAACCAAGAATAGCTATTTGAGGCAATTGGTCTCTCAGCAATCGGCCAGATGCGTGTCGGGATATTTATATGTTTCCTCCGGCTTTGGTGAATCAAGTACTGATCAATTTTTTTCCGGAAACGGATATATAGTG
>DASRNO010000074.1:0-29163 GCA_035647375.1 Bacteroidaceae bacterium | reverse complement strand
GATCTATTGAAATAGTATAAGTTGTAGAATTAAGAGAGAGACAAATTTAAAAATATTATTGTTTTAGCAGTAATGCCATCTCTCTCTGAATTTTTAGAGCACTCTCTTTTGCCGCATCGGCAAATTTTTCTGACGCATCGGCATAAATAATTGATCGACTACTGTTTATAAGCAATCCACAATCGTTGTTCATACCGTAAAGACACACCTCTTGGAGAGATCCACCTTGAGCGCCAATGCCGGGTACAAGAAGAAAGTTGTCGGGTACAATTGCTCTAACTCTTTTAAAAAGAGAGGCTTGAGTAGCCCCAACAACATACATCATGTTTTCACTATCTCCCCATTGTAACGATTTTTCAAGAACATACTCAAAAAAATATTTTTCATTATAAGTTTTGATGAGTTGAAAATCGTCTGCCCCTTTATTACTGGTAAGTGCAAGAAGAATTACCCATTTACCTTTATATTCTGTAAATGGCATGACACTATCATGACCCATATATGGGGCCACTGTTACAGCATCTGCATCCAATCCTGAAAACAGGCTTTCGGCATACATCTGAGAGGTGTTACAAATATCTCCTCGTTTAGCATCGGCAATTATAAATTGATCTGGATAGTTTTTTTTTATATAGTCTATGCTCTTTTTTAGAGAATTCATACCAGATGTTCCCAAATTCTCATAAAATGCCAAATTTGGTTTATAGGCCACACAAAGCTGGGCAGTGGAGTCAATTATAGTTTTATTGAATTCAAATATAGGATCTTCTAGAGCAAGAAGATGTGAGGGTATTTTATCTATGTCACTATCAAGGCCAATGCAAAGGAATGATTTTTTGCGCCTTATATTATTGATAAGTTCTTGTTTAGTCATATTTTATAATTGGGATTCCTTAAGCCTCTCTGTATTTTCGGCCATTATCAGATTGTCAATACACTCTTGAATATCGCCATCCATAAAAGCGGAAAGGTTGTAAGATGTGTAATTTATTCTGTGATCGGTAATTCGGCCTTGAGGAAAGTTATAGGTTCTTATTTTTGCTGATCTATCGCCTGAAGAGACCATAGATTTTCGTTTTGCAGCAATATCGTCAATATATTTCTGACGTTCGCGGTCGTATATAAGAGTACGTAAACGTGAAAGAGCACGCTCTTTGTTTTTTGGTTGGTCTCGTGTCTCGGTACATTCAATAAGAATTTCGTCAACAATTCCTGTGATGGGGTTTTTCCAGTCATAACGAAGGCGTACTCCAGATTCCACCTTGTTCACATTCTGACCGCCGGCACCCCCTGAACGGAAAGTATCCCACTTAATCTCGCCCTCGTTTATCTCCACTTCGAATGATTCCGCTTCGGGTAGTACAGCTACAGTAGCGGCTGACGTGTGAACTCTACCTTGGGTCTCGGTAACTGGAACACGTTGTACCCTATGAACACCCGATTCGAATTTCAAAGTGCTATATACTTTTTGACCGGCTACAGAGAAGATAATCTCTTTATAGCCGCCGGATGAGCCATCAGAATAACTGGAGATAGCAATTTTCCACCCTTTTAGCTCACAATACTTAGCATACATACGGAAAAGGTCACCTACAAAAACAGCAGCTTCATCACCCCCTGTTCCACCTCGTATCTCCACAATGACATTCTTGTTGTCGAGAGGGTCGGAGGGGATGAGTAACAGTTTAATCTTTTCTTCAATAGAGTCTAGTAAAACTTCGTTTTTTTCAAGATCATCTCTTGCCATATCACATATTTCAGGATCGGATTCGTTTGATAAAATCTCTTTTGCATCTTGTATATAATGAATAAGTCTTAAGTACTCTGTTCTGGCATTAACCAGAGGCTCAAGCTCTTTATACTCTTTGTTCAATTTGATATACCGATTTAAATCATTTATAACATCGGGATCTGTAATTAACAGGCTAACCTCTTGAAAACGAGCTTCTAATCCATTAAGTTTATCTAATATTCCATTTTTGGGAATCATCTTTACTAATTATTCTTTTGTTTTAATTTGGATTCACTATAAAATCTATTTACCGCACTCTCTATCAAATATAGGTAAATAATGTTATCTAAAAATCGGTAAACTTTACAATGGGGCGTCTGGCTGCCAATAGTTCATCTAAACGCTGTACCGGTGTGAAATGAGGAGCTGTTTTTACTATATCGGGGTTGCTGATAGCCTCTTCAGCTATTTGTCTCATTACTTGGATAAAAGAATCTAGAGTCTCTTTGCTTTCGGTTTCGGTTGGTTCAATCATGATAGATTGATGAAAGAGTAACGGAAAATAGATAGTAGGAGCATGATATCCGTAATCTAAAAGTCTTTTGGCCACATCTAATGTGGTTACACCGGTTGATTTGTCTTTTAACCCGTCAAATACGAATTCATGTGCACAAACTCCCTCTATAGGAAGTTCAAAAATATCTTTCAATGATTCCTTTATATAGTTTGCGTTAAGAACCGATAATGGCCCCACGTTTTTAATATGCTCTTTGCCCAGTGACAATATATATGTGTATGTCTTAATCAACACTCCATAGTTTCCTGTAAATTTAGAAATCTGTCCTATCGAATAGGCGTTTCCGGTTTCTAAGCCGAAAGTCCCATCAGGTTTTTTTATTATATGTGGAGTAGGGAGAAAATGCTCCAGACCCTTTCTCACACCTACCGGACCACTTCCTGGGCCTCCTCCTCCATGAGGCGTAGAAAAGCTTTTATGAAGATTAAAGTGCATTATGTCGAATCCCATATCGCCGGGACGACATTTTCCCATTAGAGGGTTCATATTTGCTCCATCGTAATATAACAATCCACCAGCATTGTGAACCATACGAGCTATTTCGGGTATCTCTTTCTCAAAAACCCCCAGCGTGTTGGGATTTGTCATCATTATACCTGCTACGGTGTTGTCAAGTAGCAGTTCTAACTCCTTTAAATCTATAGTACCGCGGGAGTTTGATTTAACCTCGACAATTTCTAAACCACAAACGGTTGCGCTTGCGGGATTTGTACCATGAGCACTGTCCGGAACAATTATTTTAATTCTTTTTGTATCACCGCGAGCAATGTGATATTGCCTCATTATCATGAGTCCTGTAAGCTCTCCATGGGCTCCAGCAAAAGGATTTAGGGTAAACTCATGAAGTCCTGCAATTTCTGATAACGCAACGGCCAGATTGTAATAAAGTTCTAAAGCTCCCTGTACACTCTCTTCGGGTTGTAACGGATGTAAAGAGGAAAACTCAGTCATTTCGGAAATCTCTTCGTTAATTTTTGGATTGTATTTCATGGTACAACTTCCCAATGGATAGAAACCGGTATCAACACCAAAATTCATGTTTGACAGGTTGGTATAGTGGCGTACCGTGCTCGGCTCATCAACTTCGGGTAAATTAGGAGAAGAGACTCTTTTAATAGTATTCGGCAAATCGCTCAGACTATACTCACTAAAACTGTTTTTTGGCAAAGAAAATCCCTTGCGACCAGTTTTTGATAGTTCGAATATCAGAGTGTCATACTTTTTCATTGCTTATGACTGTTTAATTAATTCCACAAATTTGTCAATTTGGGTCTTTGTACGTTTTTCTGTTACGGATATTAGAAGAGAGTTTTTATGTTCCGGTTTAAGCTTATCAAGACGAATGCCGCACATAATTCCGTTTTCAAGCATGTTTTTTTCAACTTTATCAAGATCAAGAGTTGACTTAAGAGCAAACTCTTTTAGAAACGGTTGGTCAAAAAGAGGGCTGAATTTACCTGTATCTATAAGTTGGTTATGAAGATATTTGGCACCGCTATGGCTTAACTCATTTACCTGTTGTAATCCATCATTACCCATTAATGAAAGATAGATGGTAGCATGAAGTGCCATAAGTGACTGATTAGAACAGATGTTACTGGTGGCTTTACCTCTTCTAATATGTTGTTCTCTGGCTTGTAATGTCAGTACGAAGGCCCTCTTGCCCTCCATGTCGGTGGTGGCACCCACAATTCTTCCCGGCAGTTTGCGGATAAGTTCTTTTTTACAGGCTAAATAACCAGCGTAAGGCCCTCCGTAAGAGAGTGGCATTCCCAGACTTTGGCACTCTCCACAAGCCATATCTGCTCCCCATTCTGCTGGAGTTTTGAGTACGGCCAGAGTTGAAGGGTCGGCACAGATGGTTAGAAGAGCTTTTTTTGCATGAATCAAATCGGCAAAACCGGAAAAATCTTCAATAATACCATATATATTAGGTGTAGAAAGAATTACTCCTGCCACATCGCAGTTGTTTAATTTTTTCTCCATATCTTTTCTGTCTGTTACGCCATCTTTTTCAGCAATTGTCTCTACATATATGTTACGAGTTTTAGCATAAGTATCAATAACTTTACGAGTATAGGGGTGAATTGTTGCCGAAACTAGAATTTTATTTGTTTTTTTTGACAACGCGCAACTCATCATCATAGATTCGGCTGCAGCTGTTGCCTCATCGTACATAGAGGCGTTTGCACACTCCATTCCGGTAAGAGAGCAAATCATACTTTGAAATTCAAAAATATACCTTAAGGTACCTTGCGAAATTTCTGGTTGATAAGGAGTGTATGCTGTTTTAAATTCCGACCTATCTATTAGATATTTTATTGCAGAAGGAGTGTAGTGGTCATATGCGCCAGCACCGGCAAAAATAGTCAAGATCTTGTTCTTTTTTCCCAAATCAGACATATGCTCACGAATTTCATGTTCCGATAATGAGTGGGGAATATTATAATCATCTTTCAATAGGATTGATTCTGGAAGATCTGAATAGAGTGCATCTAAAGAGTCTATTTTAATCCGCTCTAACATGGAGGCAATGTCGGATTCTGTATGGGGAAAATAGTTAGACATAACAGCTGTTTATTCGTTTAGCTTCTTATATTCTGATGCGCTCATTAAATCTTTAACATCCTCTATATTTGACATCTTAACCTTTATAATCCAATTGGAATAGGAGTCCTGGTTTAACAACTCGGGCGATTCGGTCAATTCAGCGTTACATTGCTCAATTGTACCACCTACTGGAGAGTATAGGTCACTCGCTGCCTTAACACTCTCTACTGCTCCAAAAATTTCTCCTTTAGATATTTCGGATCCGAGCTCTGGCATATCAACGTAAACAATATCACCCAACTCTTTTTGTGCAAAATCAGATATTCCAATATACCCGATATTATCCTCAATCTTTACCCACTCGTGAGATTCCGTATAAAAAAGTCCTTCAATTACTTTGCTCATAGTGCAATTTGATAATTTTTATTGATTTTTTGTGGTGCAAATATAGCTATAATAATCCCAAATATGGAGAGTTGAAATTATATGCACCACTAAAATTTTTCAATCTACTTATACTAAACTGTTATTAGTTCGTATTGACGACTACCCAGACCTATTTTCTCAGCATGTTCTACACTGGCTTGCCATGTGGTGTCAGGATGAATCATTTTCCATTTGTCCTGATGATTATTACAATGATTTTTTTCAACTTTCTCTTTGAGAATATTAGACGATTCCAGAATTGGGGCTCTGTTTATCATCTCTGCACAGGCAGTGTCAAGTGCTACAGGATCGAAAGAAGCAGCTATACCTATATTGGGAACCACAGCGGCATCATTATAATTCCAACAGTCACATTCAGGCGATACATCTATCATAAAACCTATATGAAAGTGGGGCTTATCCACAACTACTGCTTTAGAGTATTCGGCAATTTTTTTATTCATTAGGATAGATGTCTCATCGTTGGCTGAGATAACTCCACTGTATTGGCAAATGGCTACACACTGTCCGCATCCGGTGCATAACTCATAATTTATAAGAGCTTTTCCCCCCTTGTCGAGAGTAATAGCTTTATGAGCACAGTTTTTTACGCATATTCCACAACCTATGCAATGTTTTTTAATCACCACAGGCTTTGATACACTATGAAGTTCCATTTTTCCTCCAATACTTGCACAGCCCATTCCTATATTTTTTAAGGTTCCGCCAAATCCGGCAAGTTCGTGCCCTTTTACATGAGACATAGTTATAATAATATCGGAATTGGCTATAGCCGCGCCTATTTTTGCTGTTTTACAATATTCACCATTTAGCAAAACTTCAACATAGTCTATGCCTTTTAACCCATCGGCAATGATAATTTGTGCATTGGCCGATATTGGATTATAGCCATTTATCATAGCACTGTTTAAATGATCTATAGCATTGGAACGCCCTCCTGAGTATAATGTATTACAGTCCGTCAGAAAAACTTTTGCACCTAATTTCTGTAAAACGTCTACTATTTTATATGCAAAATTTGGACGAAGAAATGCTAGATTGCCCGGTTCTCCAAAATGGATTTTGATAGCTGTGAATTGATCTTTAAAGTTGATCTTCTCTATACCCGCTTTTTTAACCAAATTCTCTAGTTTGTACAACAAATTTCTGTCTGCCGAAGTTCTTAAGTCTGTGAAATATACTTTTGATTTCATAACGTTCTTTATTTGTATATGCAAATTTAAGGTAATTAATTTTCGCCGACAAATGATAGACTTTTTTATTATTAGGAAGTTGATTTTCTTATGTTTTCCACGTTATTTAACGTGAGTTGCGCTAAATTAACGTGATTTATATGTATATTTTTTAATGTTTGATTTTGAAGTTATGCATTTATGTAATTAATCAATACTTTTGCCAAGTGCTTTTTTATTAACTAATCAATATAAATGCCTAAATAGAGAATGTCAATTACAATAAAAAGCCTAAATCATGTTTATCCGAATGGTAACCATGCTTTAAGAGATATTAATCTTGATATTCCTTCCGGAATGTTTGGGTTATTAGGACCAAATGGAGCCGGAAAATCAACATTGATGAGAATTTTGGTAACACTAATGGAACCCACATCGGGAGAGATAGATATTTATGGATACAATATACTTAGCCAAAGAAAAGAGGTTCGACGAATTTTAGGATATTTACCACAGGATTTTCGCTTTTTTGCCAAATATAAAGTAAGCGAATTTCTCGATTATGCGGCGCTCCTTTCGGGTATGAATAACAATACTGAAAGAAAAAAAGCTGTTAACGCAATGTTGGAGCAAGTGGGGCTTTACGAGGTACGAGAGAGATATGCTTCGAAACTATCAGGTGGAATGAAACGCCGTCTTGGTATAGCTCAGGCTTTGATTCATAAACCAAAAGTTATTATTGTAGACGAACCTACTACTGGGTTAGATCCTGAGGAGCGTATACGTTTTAGAAATCTGCTATCAGATGCAAGTGAAAACGACTCTACTATTATTTTATCTACTCACATTGTAGGAGATATATCAAGTTCCTGTACCGATATGGCTCTTTTAAATAAGGGTGAACTCTTTTTTCGTGGTTCGCCCGAGGAGATGTTAAAACAGGCCGATGGTAAAGTATGGCGTTTGAGAGTGAACAACGAAGAGTATCAACAGATTAATAAAATATATCCTGTAATTTCTACCATTCCATGTGGACTTGACTGGGATATTCAGGTAGTAGCTGATAATATGGAGGGGTATAGTAATGCGGTGAGTTATCCACCAAATCTGGAGCATGCGTATGTATATTTTATGGAAGGAAAGTAAGCTGATATGGTACAAGGAATAAAAAATATAAAGTCTGTTTCAAAATATGAGACAAAACTACTTTTACGAAGTTGGTTTTTTAGAATTTTTGCCGCTCTTGCCATAGTTGTATCAACCGCTTTGGCTATCGTGTTTTTGTTCTTTTCAAACTCTATTGAGGTAAGCTCAATAAACTCTACTGTTCCTTATTTTATTACTCTTATATTGAATGTGGGACAGGCTGTTGTCTCTATTTTTCTCTCATCGGAGTATCTTAAAAGAGATAAACAGTTAGACACTTCAGAGGTGTTTTATGTTCGTTCCCTTAGTAATGCTGAATATCTTTTAGGAAAGATGTGGGGCACTTTACGAGTATTTTTCTCATTAAATTTTGTTGTTTTAGGAATTGTCTATATTTCGAGTCTGATCAAGTTTGGCTTGGAATCTGATTTGATAAGTTATTTTTTGTATTTTTTATTATTGAGTGTTCCAACGCTTGTTTTCATAACCGGACTATCTACGACTCTGATGCTTATAGTCAAGAATCAAGCGCTTACATTTGTATTTTTACTGGCTTATATAGGTATTACCATATTTTATATTGATGATCTCTATTTTTACCTGTTTGATTATATAGGATTTAATCTACCTATGCTTAAATCGACAATAACCGGATTTGGTAACTTTAGTTCCCTTATAGTGCATAGATCTTGTTATCTATTACTTGGAATAGGTTTTGTGCTATCAAGTATATTGTTGTTCAGAAGATTGCCAAACTCTCGCTTCAGTCTTTTGCCCTGGAGAATTACATCCGCTCTTTTTTTGGCGGCCGGATTATTTGCCGGATATATTCACGTAAGTAGATTTACAGAGAAGAAAAACTATCAGGATAGAATGATAGAACTTAATAATCTACATGTGGATGATGCAAAGGTTGTTGTTGACACATGCCGTTTAAATGTAATACAACAGGAAGATGAAATAGTGGTAAAGGCTGTTTTAGATCTCTCTCCTTTACGGCAGTCGGATCAATTTACATTTTGTCTGAATCCCGGATTTAAAATAGACAAAGTGTTGTCGGATGGGGAAGCTCTTTTATATCAACGTAAAGAACAGTTGTTAATAGTTGATTTTGGTCGCATAATAGCAGTTGGAGAACAAATTAATCTTGTTATTGAATATAGCGGCCGTATCGATGAGAGAATATGTTATCTAGATATACCTGAAGAGATAGAATTAGCTAATGTGAAAGTTCTTGGACTACTTAATACAGGAAAACGTTACTCTTTCCACACTCCCAATTATGTACTGCTTACTCCTGAAACCTATTGGTATCCCCGTCCAGGTGTTTGTTACAGCGATAATAGTCCGGATTGGCAGCAAAGTTATTTTACACACTACTACACAACTGTAACAACTACAAAGGGTTTGACTTCAATATCGCAGGGCGAGAGGAGTGAAAGCGATGATGGGCTTGTAGTGCATTATATATCTGAGCAGCCTTTACAATCGGTTACATTAATGATAGGGAAATATGAATCTAAATCGATAGAGGTTGATAGTACTACATACTCGGTTTGGTATATTGAAGGACATAATTTCTTCTCTGAGTTTTTTGATACAATTTTTGATACAATACCTGCTATTATACAGGAAGTTAGAAGAAATTACGAATATAATATTGGTCTTGAATACCCTTTTAACCGTTTTAGTTTGGTGGAAGTTCCGGTACATTTCGCCACCTATCCACGAGCCTGGACACAGGCGCAAGAAGTTATGCAACCTGAAATGGTATTAATTCCAGAAAAGGGATATAAATTTCAGCTGTTTAATTTTGAGCCAAGATTTAAATCTTATGCAAAAGAACCAAGAAATAGAAATATGACAGAGAAAGAGCTGAAGATTTCAATGCTAAAATCTGCTCTGTTATTTATGAACAACAAAGTATCAAACTACAATTTTGAAAGTGGGAAACTTGGTAGAGAAACTATTACTGCAGTAGCCAATCCACATTACATTTTTCCTCAGATGTATAATTTCCGTTACAATATATTTTCCACTCAATGGCCAATAGCTAACCGTATGATAGAGTTATTTGTTCAGGGTGGTACAGAACAACGATCTTGGATGCGTCAGCATAATGGGCTTAGCGATGATGAGAAAGCTCTTTTACTTATGCAAAAATTCTCTTTTAAAGAGTTGCAGTCTGATGTGGATCATATAGATCTGATGAATAGTTTTATAAATCTTAAAGCCAGTTATTTATTTGCCGAAGCACAACAAAAAATGGGCATAGGGGCCTTTAGAGATACATTATTCAATATTGTTAAAAATAGCGAATTTATTAATCTCTCTTTTGAACATTTGTTGGATAGTATGGGTAAATTGTCCGAAACCGATATCTTATCACAGCTTACAGAATGGGATAAACCGGTGGTTTTACCAAAATATGCTATTGGAATACCTCAAGTAACAAATGTGGTGACCAGAGAAAATGATATTTATCAGGCCGAAATAGTAGTTGGAAATTTATCGGATGCGGAGGGATATATAAGTCTTGGTCTGCAAGTTTATAATACTGGATACTCCTCTATAGGTTCAGACAAACCTACAGAGACTATCATTCACTTTGAACCCTATCAGACTAAAAGAATTGTCTCTCATTGGGAAGAGACTCCCAGTGCTTTTAATATCAATACTCTTATATCGGGTAACCTTCCGGTTATTATAAGAGCGCAGTACGGAAGTATAAAAACCAGCTCTACGTTAATTCCAGAGGGCGAATATATTGTTTCCAGCGATGTTCTGGTTGACATGGGAGAGATTATTGTGGATAATGAAGATGAATCTCTTTTTGAATTGTCTCCTCCGCTACCGTCAGGTTATCTTAATACATGGATAGATAAATCGATGAATGACGAAGAGTATAAATATATTGGAATGAATGAATGGAGAGCACCATTCAGATGGACAGCCGCAACAGATTATAATTTTTATGGACACTCCATACGTTCAGCATATATTATTCGCTCAGGCGATGGTTCGCAATATGCTAAATGGCGAGTACCAATTGATGGACCGGGAATATATGATGTGTATTATTATGTGCGAAAAACCAATCAGGTGTCGAATAGACGTAATTTTAGAGACCGAAGAAGAGATAACAACTACTACTTTACTCTAGAGCAACCGAACTATTCCGAGGAGTCGTCAATAGATTTAAGAAGGGCTAACGATGGATGGACCGAGATTGGATCATTCAGTTTTGATGCCGATACGGTTAATGTTATTCTGTCGAATAAGACAGGATTGACAATGGTAATTGCAGACGCTGTAAAATTTGTAAAAAGAGTGAGATAAAACAACCATATTATATGAAACAAATCAGAAAAATAATGATTCTGTCGGTATTGTGTATAACCACACAGATTTTGTATACCGATGCTCAGATTGTCCTTACTATGGAGAAGGCGCTGGAATACAGTATAGATCATAATCCCGATTTGAGAAACTCAAGAATGAGTTTGGAGCGTTATGAGTATAATCTTATTGCTCAGAAAGCCTCTTTGAAATCGAGATTTGCGCTTAGTCTTGATCCGTTTTCCTATTCGCAGGAGCGAAGATTTGACAACAGACTATCGCAGTGGTATACAAACAAATCTCAATCTTCGTCGGGAACTTTCAGCATTTCTCAACCTATAATCTGGACAGATGCTACAGTATCTCTTAATAACAGACTATCTTGGCAGAATAATGAATCAAATATTAGTGGTAGCGTAAATAGTAACAGAGCATTCAGCAACTCTTTGTACTTGAGTATTTCTCAACCTTTATTTACTTATAACAGAACTAAGATGAATCTTCGTTCTCTTGAGCTGAACTACGAAAATTCGATGATAAGTTTTGCTCTGCAGAGGCTTAATGTGGAGAGGAGTATTACTAATCAGTTTTATAGTCTGTATATAGCTCAAAAAAATCTTGAGATAAGCGATTCTGAATTGGAAGATGCTGAAAAGAACTATATTATAATAAAGGATAAAGTTGAAGCAGATCTGGCTACAAAAGATGAGTTGTATCAAGCGGAGTTGAATCTGGCCAATTCTCGTTCTTCTGCGGAAAACAGGAGAGTTAGCTTGGAAGATGCCAAAGATGCTCTTAAACAGATACTCGGACTTGATCTGAACGAAGATATTATGGTAACAACAGAGATTGAGGTTGAGCCGGTATTAATAGATATAGAAAAAGCTATTCAAAGTGCATTTAATACACGTCTAGAGCTACGCCAACGTGAAATATCTCGTGAACAGCTGGATAACGATCTTATTCAAACTAAAGATAACGATAGCTTTAGTGGTAGCCTCTCTCTATCTCTTGGTATCATGGGGGATGACCAGGAGTTTGAAAAAATATATAACACCCCTACTAACAATCCAAGGATCTCTATATCTTTTAGCGTGCCTATATTTGATTGGGGTGCTAGAAAATCGCGTATTAAAGCAAAGCAGATTGAGATTGATATGCATGAATTGAGCACTAAAGAGGATATGAAAAGCATAGAAATAAATATTAGGAAAACCTGCAGAAGTTTGGAAAATCTTCTAAGACAGATAGAGATAGCTAAACAGAGTGAGAGCAATGCTCAGCTTACATACGATTTGAATGCTGAGAGATATCGTAACGGCGAGTTAACGGGTATGCAGATGAATCAGTTTCAGACTCAACTTTCAAGTAGGAAGATAGCATTTTCGCAAGCTCAGATAAATTACAAGATAGAGTTGCTAAATTTAAAGATTTTAACTCTCTACGATTTTGAGAAAAATGAGCCTATAGTGCCATTGTCGTTAATACAGAACTGATTAATTTAACCTTTATTATTTCACATTCACAAAAAAAACGTTTCAGTTATGAAATCAAAAAATTATAAACTAATAATATTTACGGCGCTTTTAACACTGATAGGTTGTCGTAATAATACATCGTTAAGTCAGATGGAAATTGTATCTCCGGTAACGGTTACAGATATTACATACGGATCAATTAGAAAGACTTATAGTACCACAAGTACGGCTATCTCCCATTCCGAAGCTGAACTAGCTGCTCAGATGACGGGTACATATATACTTCAGATAAATCCGCGTACAAAAAAACCATATGTTTTGGGCGATAAGGTTAATGCTAACGATCTTATAGTACGTATAGATGACAAATCGTACGAGAATGGTATTTCTATTGAATCAAAGAGGATGAACCTAGAGATAGCCGAACAGGAGTTGGAAAAACAGAAAAATCTTTACGATAAGGGCGGAGTTACATTATACGATGTAAGAAATGCCGAAGTGAAGATTATAAGCTCTAGGCTGGATTATGAGAATGCAATAATCAATCTGGAAAAGATGAATGTTAGAGCACCTTTTAACGGTGTGATTGTGAATTTACCTCACTATACTCAGGGTGCTCAGATACCAAGTGGAAGCTCAATAGTATCTATAATGAACTATAGCACTATGCTGTTAGACATTAATCTGCCTGAAAGTGCGATTAACGATATAAGAGTAGGGCAGAAAGCTCTTATTACACACTATACAATTCCCCAAGACACAATTATGGGAGAGATAACAGAGTTGTCGCCAGCAATAAGTGCAGAGACCCGCACATTTAAAGGTAAGCTTTTGGTTGACAACGAAGATCTGCTCATACGTCCCGGAATGTTTGTGAAAGCTGACATAGTTGTAGATCATAAAGATTTGACAATTATTATTCCTAAGAGTATTATTCAGAACAACAGAAATAGAAAGTATGTTTACGTAGTTAAGCAGGGAATAGCCACATTACGTGAGATACAGGTTGGTTTGGAAGATAAAGACAATGTAGAGGTAACAAGAGGTCTTAATAGAGATGATCAACTGGTTATAAGAGGATATGAAACACTCAGGGATAACAGTAAAGTAAAGATACAAAAATAGGCCCCGCAATGAAGAAGCTTATAAAATTTTCTGTAAGAAACCCGGTCACAATATTGATGCTTGTGTTGGCTATCTTGCTATTGGGTAAAATTTCGTACGATAAACTGAGTTTGGAACTTCTTCCTAACTTGAACACCCCACGTCTCTTTATAGAGATTAATGCAGGTGAACGTCCACCAGAAGAGATAGAGAAGCAGTTTATTGTTGGGATGGAGTCTATGGTGGCCAGACAGAGCGATGTACAATCTATTTCGTCGGTAATAAGAGCCGGTACAGCCAGAATAACTGTTGAATATTCCTGGAGAAAAGATATGGACGAGGCGTTTCTGGATTTAGAGAAGGCTCTAAACAGTTATGCTCAAGATAGTCGTATATCAGAATTGAAGATTACTCAGAATAATCCTAACGATGACCCGATAGTTCTTTTAAGTCTTGTTCATAAAGAGATAAAAGACATGGCCGAGTTGCGTAAAGTGGCATCATCTTATGTTAAAAACGAATTGATGCGTATTGATGGCATAGCCGATGTAACACTTTCCGGTGACGAAATGATTAATCTTATAATTGAAACAGACCCTTATAAATTGGAGGCATTTGGCCTTACAGCGGCAAGTATCGCCTCTAAGATACAGGAGACTAACCAGAGGATATCCGGAGGAAGAGTTACTGAACAGGGGGTTCAGTATATTGTGAGCGGTGTGAATCTTTTGGCCGATGAGAAAGATTTTGGCAACATAGTATTAGGTTATAAGGCTACAGAATCTGCATCGGGAAATGTAACTGTTTCTAGTGAGTTTGTACCCGTAAGCAGAGCTCCTATATATTTACAAGATGTCTCTACTATTCGTTTTGAGAATACCCAACCTGATAATATTGTGAGGGTAAACGGAGAGCGTTGTATAGGCCTTTCGGTTTATAAAGAGATGAGTTTTAATACAGTTAAGGCGGTAGAGGGTGTTGCGAATAGATTAGTCCAGATAGAGAAGGCTCTACCCGGATATGAATTTAATATAATAAGTAATCAGGCTGTATTTATAAAGGATGCTATTGGTCAGGTAAAAAACAGTGCTTTGTTGGGAGTTGTTCTGGCTGTTATTGTGCTGTTTGTCTTTTTACGACGTATTGGAACTACATTTATAGTCTCTATGGCAATACCTATATCGATAATTGCCACATTCAATTTGATGTTCTTTAACGGTTTGACATTGAATATTATGACACTAGGAGGCTTAGCTCTGGGGGCGGGTATGCTTGTAGATAATGCTATTGTTGTTATAGAGAGTATATTCCAAAATCAAGAGAGAGGCTTGAGTGTCAGAGAATCGGTATTGAAAGGAACGCATCAGGTTGCGGGAGCTGTTACAGCATCGACTTTAACCACAATTGTGGTATTTCTACCTATAGTCTATTTACATGGAGCTACAGGAGAACTATTTAAAGATCAGGCTTGGACAGTAACCTTTTCTCTACTGTCGTCTCTTTTTGTTGCTATAATGGTAATTCCTGTTCTTTACGACAAGGTTTTTGGAGGAAAAAAAGAAAAAACGGAGAAAGCAGTTATTAAGAAACAGAAAGAATCGCTTAATATTTCAGGTTATGGAAAACTTTTACAAAATATTGTAGAGCGAAGATGGTTAGTCATTATAGGTGCCATTTTTATGATAATAGGAACATTTTTTCTAATTCCTCTACTGGGTACGGAGTTTATGCCAAAAGCTGAAGGAAAGGTGATAAACGTGGGTGTAAAAATGGACGAGGGAACACGACTTGAGCGTACAGCGTCGGCCGTGGGGGAGTTAGAACAATTGATATACTCCATAACCCAAGACTCTGCATGTGTTGTTTATAGTCATATAGGAAGAGGTGCAAATTCAAGTAATTCACTATTTGATGGCGAAAATACAGCTACCATTAAAATAATTCTCTCTGAGAGTTCAAAAATATTGCCAGAAAATTTGATGGAGATTTTATCAGATTTTGCAGAAAATATTGATGGCTTAGAACTCTCTATATTGATGGATGAAAACTCTATTAGCTCTTTGATGGGAAATGAGGGAGCACCATTAGTGGTCGAGATAAAAGGAGAGGATTTGAATATATTAGCCGATTTGACTGAGAGGGTAAAATCAATAGTTGAACCAATAGAGGGTTTGTATAATGTGATTAGTTCTGTTGAGAAGGGAGCACCGGAAATAGTTCTATCTGTGAATAGGAGTATAGCCGGCATGAACAATATCAATGTTTCCACAATTGTGTCTCAAATACAGCAACAACTTGAGGGTACTTCGGCAGGCCAGATGGATTATCGAGGCGAAATGAGAGATATTCTTATTAAAGTGCCGGGAATCTCTTTGTCCGATTTTAATAATATTACAATTACCGGTAGCGGAAAAAATTTCAAATTGGTGGAACTTGCGGATATTCAAGAGAGTAGAGCGCCAAGAGAGATATTAAGGCGTAATCAGAACCGTATTACCAGTGTAACGGCGCATATTGAAGATAATATTGCTTTAGATAAAGCGGCCAATAAAATACGAGAGTCGGTTTCTCAAATAGAATTACCTGTTAATTACTCAATCATAGTAACGGGAGAAGAGGAGAAACGAGCAGAATCTATGCATAGTTTACTTTTAGCACTTGTACTATCGATAATATTGGTCTATATGGTTATGGCATCACAATTTGAATCATTATTGCACCCATTTACAATTCTATTAACTATACCTATAGCCATTGTTGGAGCTATTTGGCTCTTCCTGATTACAGGTATAACAATAAATATAATGGGAGTAATAGGATTAGTTATGCTTGCCGGAATAGCAGTGAATAACTCTATTATTTTGGTTGATAGAATAAGTCAGATAAAAGATACAGGTGTAGAGTTAAAAGATGCAATAGTTCGGGCCGGACAACAAAGAATTAGACCAATTCTTATGA
Organism: Bacteroidaceae bacterium; assembly: GCA_035647375.1. GTDB lineage: Bacteria > Bacteroidota > Bacteroidia > Bacteroidales > Bacteroidaceae > Colenecus. Next base: position 12,660 of record DASRNO010000074.1, on the reverse strand, counting down.
CAAGTTTAACTACAATTTTGGCATTGCTGCCAATGGCGATAGGACTTGGTGAAGGTTCGGGACTTAGCTCTCCTATGGCGATTGCAGTTATTGGAGGTCTTGTCACATCTACAATAATGAGTTTAGTTGTAATACCTTGTGTATATTATGTATTTGAAAGTCTCAATATGAGAATTGTAAAGAAAAATCAGCAAAGCGTATAGCGATGAAATTCTTGATAAATAGAAGAGTCACAATAAGCATGCTGTTTATTGCGTTATCCATGCTTGGATACGTATCTTATAAGCAGTTGCCGATAGAGATGCTGCCAAACGCTGAGCTTATGACACTATATGTCAATGTCTCATCGTCAGCCGATGTTAATCCGGCATATATGGAGTCTCAAGTGATAGTACCTTTAGAAGGTGTTATTAGCACGCTCGAAGGGGTTGAAAACATGGAGTCTACTGCCGGCAACAGGCAAGGCTCAATAAAGATTGATTTTAAAAAAAGAACAGATCTTAAGTATACTACAGTAAAACTCCAGGAGAAAATTAACACACTATTGGTAAGTTTACCCAGTGGAATGTCGGTAAATATTCAGAAAGCTGATGTGTCGCGTGTGAGTAACCAGTTTATGTCAATACAGATAAGAGGTGATGGAGGAGTTGATAGGTTGCGTGCCGTAGTTGACAAGGAGCTTGTTCCTAAACTTGAGACTATTGATGGTATAGCATCGGTTACTGTTTACGGAGGTAGAGAAAAAGCTATAGAGATAATTGTAAATCCCGATGCTCTGAAAGCCATGAACATGACTGCTTCGCAGATAAGTAATGCTTTGAGACAATACAACCAAGAACGTACATTCTTAGGATATGTAGACGAGCCTAATTTGCGATATTTTGTGCATTTAGACGCAAATTATGAACATATCAACCAGATAGAGGATATAGTTGTGGCACCCGGCCCTATCTATCTTAAAGATTTAGCAACTATATATTTTGATTATAAAGAAGAGACTACTATAAGCAGGGTAAACGGTATGGATGCTATCTCGGTAACCCTATTGAACAATTCTCAAGAGAATCTTATTGAACTTTCCAATAGAACCATTAAGCGTATAGAAGAGTTGAATCAGGAGATGATTCCTCATGAAATAACAATGGTAATAGAATCAAATTCTGCCGAGGAGATAGAGAAAAATATAAATCAGATTGTGAGGTTGGGTATATCCGGAGGATTATTAGCTATTCTGATTCTTTGGTTTTTTCTTAGAAACTTAAGGTTGGTTATATTTATTGCCTTGTCAATACCCATATCGGTTTTATCTGCTTTTAATCTATTCTATATGCTGGGTATAACCATAAATAGCCTTACTCTTATAGGTATGGCATTGGCTATAGGTATGTTGCTTGATAATAGTATTGTGGTGTTGGAGAATATATATAGACTTTCAAGTTTAGGATTTTCACCTCAAAAAGCGGTAACACAGGGATCTTCAGAGGTCTCGAAATCGATTTTAGCAGCTACACTTACTACCGTAACTGTTTTTTTACCTTTTGTGTTTTCAGACGATGCGCTTGTAAAGCTGTTGGGTCATCATATTGGAGTATCAATCATTTCAACTCTTGGATTTTCTCTTCTTGTGGCTATGATTTTTATTCCTATGGTCACATACGTTATGTTAAAAAACAACAAAGGCAAAAGCGTATTCTATGAGAAGATGTCAATCCATCAGCGACCTATTCAGATCTATGCCTCTTTACTAAAAGCCAGCCTTAGAAAACCAGCTATAACTATAGTGGGCTCTATAGTTATTTTAGTTGTTTCTTTAATTTATGCTTTGAGCATGAAGAGTCAACAAAATCGTCAGATAAATAGCGATAGAGTAAATGTAACAGTTACATTACCTATGGGTAGTACTATCGAAAATACAGATCGTATTATATCGATATTGGAATCGCGTATTGACAGTTTTCCGGAAAAAAAAGATATTATCAGTCGCATTCAGGAAGAGACAGCTACAATGACTATCGTCTTAAAAGATAATTATGATAAGAATGGTGGAAGGAGCATTGGCGCTATTATGGAAAATCTTTATACCCTGCTAAGGATGGATAATGTTTTTGTTCGTCTTTCGGCAGGAATGAGTAGCGGTTCTGGATCCCAGAGTAGTGCGGCCTCTTCTTTAAACCGCTTTATGAGTATGTTGGGAGTAGGCGATAATAGTGAAAGAATTATCCTGAAAGGAACAGACTTTGAGATTATGCAACTGGTTGCAGACGATATGAGATACTATCTTGAGGAGATGGATTTTATAGGGGGTGCTTATGCCTCGAATCCCGGAAGAAGACGGGAGATCCATTTAGGTTTTAATCCGATACTTTTGGCTTCGTATGAGATTTCTTCGTCTGATATATCTTCCGGATTGAATTCAATGAATAGACAGATGAGTACAGGAACCAATCTTAAAATTGGTCAGGATGAGTATGAAATTATTATTGAAGAGGAGAGAGATGATAATGAAAAAGAGGTTGTACAGACCAATATGACAGTTGAGGAATTAAGTCGTTTGATGATACCCGATGCCAATGGGGGATTACATGAACTTCAACAATTAGCCTCTATTAAATATACTCGTGGTTCTTCTGAAATTAGACGCGTAAATAGAGAACGTGAGATAACAATACACTATTCAATTAATCAAAGCGAGGATCTTCCTAAAGAGGTCTTAGAGGGTTATCATTATGAAATAGATCAATTGATAGCCAATTACAATCTTCCAAGCGGAGTAGCGGTTGAGGTTATACGAAATGAGGATACAACGTCAGAATTTAAATTTTTGATATTAGCGGCATTGATTCTTATTTTTATGATTTTGGCCTCTGTATTCGAATCGGTTGTTACTCCGTTTGTTATTCTTTTCACTATACCATTAGCGGCAATAGGCTCTCTTATTGGATTGATTCTTTCAGGAAATAGTCTATTGAATGCAAATACACTTACGGGTTTTATTATTCTTCTTGGAGTTGTTGTTAATAACGGTATTATTCTTATAGATTATGCAATCATATTAAGAAAAAGAGGTTACAGTCGTAATAGAGCAATTATAACGAGCGGTTATTCTCGTTTAAGACCTATACTTATAACAACTATTACAACAATAGTAGCTCTTATGCCGATGGCTTTAGGTGATACGGAATATGCGGGAGCAATTGGCGCACCGTTTGCAATTACTGTAATAGGTGGATTGGCTTTCTCGGCAATTCTCACTCTTGTACTTATACCCACGGTTTACATCTCTTTGGAGAATATGTTGAAATGGTACAAAGAGTTAAATAAAACAACTCACATTTTTCATACACTACTGTTACTGTTGGGAGTGATATATATACTTACTCAAGTTGATGGGATTTTTATTCAACTATTATATCTGATGCTTTTGGTTGTTTTGATACCGGGAGTCACCTATTTTATAAAGAGTTCAATACGTGTAGCTGATAAGAGTATAATAGATGAGAAAGAGCCTTTGGTAATAAAAATAAGTAATTTAGTTAAGATATATGATTGGGATACGTTATTTGTACGTCAGTGGAATAGTGGCAAGAAGATTAGAGAACGCTTGGGAATAGCTGCTAACTATCATAGTCTGAAAGATTTTGTGGGAGTATTATGGCAGGTAGCGTTATTCTCTTTTACTGCATATCTGGCTTTTGCATATTTTGAGAAAAATTTTTGGGTGTTTCTGATGACAATAGTCACATTCATTGGCGTAAACCAGTTGTGGAAGAAAGTCAGAGAATTTTGGATATACAAATCCAAAAATAGTGATCGTGCAGTGAATATAGCAACCAAGTTTTTTTTCTGGGGATTACCTGCTCTTACCGTTCTGTTTTTTAATAGTCGTTTTGACAATAAAGGAGTGATTATTTTCATAGCAATAGTATGGGGGTTAGGTTTGACAATAAACACCATATCTGATTATCTGTATGATAATAATATAAACATAGAACGTTTAGAGGGTAAATTTGCTGAACTAAGAAGATTTATATTTGTTCTTGTCAAGAGTATACCCGTTATTGGTAAACGCCGTCAAGCATTCAAAGCTCTTAAAGGAGTCTCTTTCGAGATACATACCGGGATGTTCGGTTTGCTGGGGCCCAATGGGGCAGGGAAATCGACATTGATGCGTATAGTTACCGGTATTCTGAAGCAGAGCTACGGAACCATTTGGATAAATGGTATGAACACACTTGAGTATAGAGAGGAGTTGCAGAGTCTTATTGGTTATTTGCCTCAGGAGTTTGGTATGTATGAGTCTATGACAGCTTGGAATTTTCTAGAATATCAGGCTATTCTTAAGGGACTGACCAACAAGAGGCTTAGAGAAGAACGTATAGAGTACGTACTTACAGCTGTGCATATGTTAGAGAAGAAAGATGCCAATATAGCTTCGTTTTCGGGTGGAATGAAACAGCGTATAGGTATAGCATTGATATTACTTAATTTACCGCGTATACTAGTGGTAGATGAACCCACAGCAGGATTAGATCCTCGTGAGCGTATCCGTTTTAGAAATTTATTGGTTGAATTGAGCCGTGAAAGAATTGTTATATTCTCTACACACATTATTGAGGATATAGCCAGCTCGTGTAATCAAGTGGCTGTAGTAAACAATGGTTTATTGGAATATTTTGGGCATCCCTCAGAAATGATTTCTCTGGCAGAGAATAGGGTTTGGACTTTTATTATTGAGTCTTCAAAATTCAACCAGCTAGATTCTAAACTTATTGCCAATCACATTCAGGATGGAGATAATATAAAAGTACGTTATATATCCGATAAAAAACCTTATCCGGGGGCTGTGATGGCTGAACCCAATTTAGAAGATGCCTATTTGTGCTTATTAAAGAAAATATAAATTGATTTGTTATGATTCTATCAGAAATGTTCTCTTCATACTATAAAATAGCGCGTTACAATATGAAGATTATTTTTTCCGGAAAATTTGTCTGGTTTATGTTGACAGGTTTTATTTTATTCTGTTATCTGATGTTTCAGAGTGCATATAAAGGAGAGATACCAAGCGAAAAAATGATCTATTCACAACTCTTGTTACCGGCATTGCTACTCGTTTTTTATCCCGCCTCTTTTGGTATTCAAAACGATGCTGACAATCGGATAATGGAGGTTCTTTTTGGTATACCCAATTATATGTATAAGATATGGTTGTTTAGGCTAATAATGATTTTTGTTGAGATATTCTTTATACTAGTACTGTATGCTTTTTTAGCTCGTTTTTTACTTTACCCGGTAAAACCGGTGGAAATGGCGGCTCAATTAATGATACCGGTATTGCTTTTCGGGAATTTGGCGTTTTTTTACTCTACAGTTACACGAAGTGGGAACGCCACTGCAGTATTGATCATTTTAACATCGATAGGCCTGTTAATACTATCCACATCTATGCTAAAAGACTCAATGTGGAGCGTTGTATTGAATCCTTTCGAATTGCCGGAAGAGATTCATCCGGCAATCTGGGAAAACACACTGATTAAGAATAGATTGGTTATGTTAATACTAGCTGTTGTCTTTCTTTTGCTGGGATTACTAAACTTACAGAAGAGAGAGACATTTATTTGACATTCAATTATAGAAACAGAGAGAGATCAGTTAGTGCGTTTTTTCCAGCTTCCTCGTTTTGTTACTACAGCAGGTAAAATTTTATTTCGAATAACTATCCCTACACTTGTACCGGGTCTGCTGGCTTCAGGGTCTACAAGGGCCATACAAATAGCTTGTCCTGTTGATATGGAGATGTAGCCTGTTGTAACATATCCAACATCTTTACCATCAATCTGAACCGTATATCCGGCTCTTGGTACAGATTTCTCAAGTAGAACTATACCAACTATCTTTTTAGCGGGCCCCTCTTTTTTTTCTTTAATCAAAGCCTCTTTACCAATAAAAGTCTCCTTATCAAACTTTATAAACATGGATAGACCCGCCATAATAGGTGTAATTGTTTCACTAAGTTCATGACCGTAAAGTGGGAAACCGGCTTCGAAACGTAAGGTATCTCTACATCCAAGTCCACAAGGGGCTATTCTCTCTGATGTTATAAAAATATCCCATATAAATTTTATGATCTCTTCGGATCCGTAAATTTCAAAACCATCTTCACCTGTATATCCGGTACGGCTAATAATGATTTGATTCTCTCTGAACAGAACGGTTTTAAAACTGTAATATTTCAGATCATCAACCTCTATGCCCATAACATCTTCAATTACCTTTACTGAATTAGGACCCTGTATGGCCACTTGTCCAAAATAATCTGAAAGGTTTTCAATATTAACATTATAATCGCTCTTATTGGAGATAATCCAGGCTAATACTTTGTCTATATTGGCCGCATTAATTACCAGAAGATAGCTGTCGTCCTTTTCCTTATAAACCAAAAGATCATCTAATGTGCCTCCATTAGGATAGAGCATCATTCCATAAACAATTTTACCATTATGAATCTGAACAACATCGTTTGTAAATATGTAATTGACAAAATCGCCGGCATCGACTCCTGTTACTCTTATCTGTCCCATGTGTGATACATCAAATATTCCGGCAGAGTTACGCACAGAGTTATGTTCCTGTGTAATGCTTGAATATTGTATTGGCATATTAAAACCGGCAAAAGGGCTCATTTTAGCATTTAAGGCCAAATGCCTTGAATGTAAACATGTTTTTTTTAACTCTTCCATTTGTTATGAAATTATGAGACTAATTAATTCTGACTTTTTCAGACCTATTATATGCTTCTCTACCACATATCCTGACAGGACTCTGTTTAATGCTTTTAAAGTATATTCTGTTCCAATAAGTTTAGATAAAATAGTATTTTCTATTTCTGAACCGGTAAAGAAATCACCATATAAATGAATATTTCTGATAATATTATTTTTCAACTCTATTCTCGCCTCAATAGAGCCAGCATTAGCGGTTCTGGTGCAATTTTTTATTGTATAGGGCGGATTGTTGTTATAAATAAAATTGTTGGTATAATATTCGCGTTCTATAACTTCTATAGCCTCTAAAGCATTATTTCCAAGTTGTACTGTTCCGGAGCACAGCTTTTGTAGAATATAGTTTTTAAACTCCTCTATGCTAAGGTTGGTATATTCTGATAATTTTGTAACCCTCTCTCTTACCGATGCAATACCTTTGCTTACAAGCTTATCGTTTGATGGTGTTAATGATTTAACAAGAGGTTCTAAATCGGTATCGAATAGCATTGTACCGTGAACAATACTTTTTCCTCCGCTTTTATAGAATGAATTACCGGACACCTTACGACCATTTATCAAGATATCATTTCTACCATTTTTTTCAGCAGGTATTCCCAATGATAAAAGAATATCAGTCATCTTGTCAAGATAATAGTTGAAAGTACCGTTTACCCCCTTTCTATTTGTTATATAGGAACACATTATGTTTTTATAATCGGAGTAGACAGACCCTCCACCGCTTTTTCTGCGAAAAATCGAGATGTTGTTTTTTTTACAAAAACTTATATTAACCTCAGTATCAATCAGTTGATTACGTCCTATAATTACTGTAGGATTAACCTGCCACATAAAAAAATAGTCCCTGTTATCAAGATATTTTGCCACATACTCTTCTGTTGCTAAATAGAAGGGTAGATTCTTTATTTTTGTATTAGGAAGTACAACTTGAACCATATTACAGTTTATAGTTAATACTGAAATTCTCCGTATTCACTTTTAATTATCAGCTCTTTGCGGTCTGACTTTTCTATTCTTCCTACAACTCTAGCATCTATTCCAAAAGAGCGGCTTATAGATATCGCTTTCTGAGCCGATTCTGCCGTTAGATATATTTCGAGCCTATGCCCCATATTAAAGACCTTATACATTTCTGCCCACTCTGTACCACTTTGATGTTTGATAATATTAAATAGCGGTGGGAGAGGGAACAAATTGTCTTTAATTATACGAACATTATCAACAAAATTAAGAACTTTTGTTTGAGCTCCACCCGTACAGTGAACCATACCGTGTATATTTGGACGAATCTCTTCTAAAATTTTTTTAACAACAGGAGCATATGTACGTGTTGGCGATAGAACAAGTTTTCCGGCATTCAAAGGAGAATCCTCTACATTGTCGATAAGAGAGAGAGAGCCGGCATATACAAGATTCTCCGGTAAAGATTTATCATAGCTTTCGGGATATTTCTTGGCCAGATATTTTGCAAATATATCGTGGCGGGCACTAGTTAGCCCGTTACTTCCCATACCTCCATTATACTCTTTTTCGTAACTTGCCTGTCCAAAAGAGGCTAAACCAACAATAACATCGCCGGGTATGATATTGGCATTGTCAATAACATCAGAGCGTTTCATGCGGCAGGTAACTGTGCTGTCTACAATAATTGTTCGCACCAGATCACCTACATCGGCGGTCTCTCCACCTGCAGAATAGACACCAATACCCATTGTTCTTAACTCCGATAACAGATGATCAGTTCCTTGAATTATGGCACTTATAACATCTCCGGGAATCAGAGATTTGTTTCTGCCTATAGTGGAACTGACCAAAATATTATCAACGGCTCCTACGCACAAAAGATCGTCTATGTTCATAATCAATGCATCTTGTGCTATTCCTTTCCAGACAGAGATATCGCCTGTCTCTTTCCAGTATATATAGGCTAGCGATGATTTAGTTCCCGCTCCATCTGCATGCATTATATTGCAATATTCACTATCACCTCCAAGTAGGTCTGGCAATATTTTACAGAATGCTTTAGGATATAGACCTTTATCTATATTTTTTATAGCATTATGAACATCTTCTTTCGAGGCAGAAACGCCTCTTTGCATATATCTATTATCACTCATCTCAAATAACAATTAACTTCTACTCATTCCAGATTTTCCATGAGGCATCGGCCTGGAGTTTCCACATTTCGTATCCATTCTTAATGATCGCTCCACGCTTTTGGCCCTTCTTTAAAAAAAGAGTCTTTTTAGGATTATATATTAAATCGTAAAGTATATGTTCTGATGAAACATAAGCGTATGGTATGGGTGGGCATTCGTCAATATTGGGAAACATTCCTACCGGAGTACAGTTTACAATTATCAGAAATTCTTCCATAATGGATGGAGAGAGCTCATAATAGGCAAGATTCTTTGAATTCGCACTTCTGGATACAAATTTACACTCTACTCCCTTGCTTTTCAGAGAGTAATAGACTGCTTTAGATGCTCCACCGGTACCAAGAATCAGTGCTTTATGTATCTCCGGCTTAATAAAAGGCGATATAGAATCCATGAATCCCAATGTATCGGTATTATATCCATGTAATTCTGTTTTTTCATCGGTCCGTACTATTTTTACTACATTAACGGCACCAATAGAATGGGCTGCATCATCAATTTTATCGAGATAGGGTATAATAGTCTCTTTAAATGGGATAGTAACATTTACTCCGCTCAGTTTTGGATACTCTTTCACTAGATTTACAAACTGATCTATATCTTCCAGTTCAAAGGCTAAATATTCAGCTTTTATAGCGTTATTTTTGAACATCTCGTTAAAGTAACTTTTAGATAGAGAGTGTCCTAAAGGTTTTCCTATAATTCCGTACTGTTTGTTGATAGATGATAGGTGCTTCTTAGTAATACTATCTGGTTCAATAGGTTTTTTTTCTGATTTTACGTCAGATTCATTTTTAAGATCATTTTCAGGAAAATCAGTGTTAGAGATAGATATATTTTTCTTTGTATAATTTAGAAAAAATATGGCGACAGCGATAATAGTTAGAATGGTAAAAAACATAGGAGTTATTTTTTTTCTGGGGTTTTTTTTCGAGCCATATAGAGTGTACAAATACCCATTGTAAGGGGTAAAAATGACACTTCACAGAATCCGGCCTTTTCAATTATCTTCTTCATCACATTGCCTTGATAAAACACTTTCATTGTTTCAGGAAGATATTTGTAGGCTTTGTTATCTTTAGACAGCAGTCTGCCGGCATTAGGAATAACCAGCCTGGCATAAATAGAAAACAGCTGTTTTATTGGAAATTTATCCGGGTAGGAGAGTTCTAAGATAACTAAACGACCACTATCTTTTAAAACTCTGTTCATCTCTGTTAACGCATTGTCTAAATTTTCAAAATTTCTTACTCCGAATGCGGATGTTACAGAATCAAAACTACAGTCGGCAAATGAGAGCATTTCACAATTCTCCTTCTGAAATTTTATAATATTTGAAAGACCCGCTTGGTTGGCCTTCTCCCGTCCAACATTCATCATACCCTCTGAGATATCGGCGGCAATAATAATATCCGGTTTTATATTATCAGCCATACATATAGCCATATCTCCTGTTCCGCAGGCTATGTCAAGAATAGAGTCGGGGTTGCTTTGTGCCACTATTCCGGAAGCTTTTTTTCTCCATTTTTTTTCAAATCCCCACGAAAGAATCCTATTTAGCCTATCATACACAGGTGCAATTTTGTTGAACATTACCTCTAACTGAACGGTTTTAGGTAACGATGTATTATAGGGAAGTATTTTTTCTTGAGAATATTTCATTCAACGATTTTTTAGCCAGTTTATAATATTTTTCTCAATTCGTTCCGGTATGTTATCAGTCTTAGCCTTATTAAAACTCTCTCCTACAATATGTTCGTATAGCTCAATATAGCGTTCAGATACAGTTTCTACGTATTGATCAGTCATCTCCGGCACACTCTCTCCCGGTCTACCCATAAATCCGTTTTCAATAAGCCATTGGCGAACAAACTCTTTTGAGAGCTGCTTTTGAGGTTTGTTTTTTAGAAATTTATCCTTATAACTATCGGCATAGAAATATCTTGATGAATCGGGTGTATGAATCTCGTCTATTAGATAAATTTTCCCATCACGTTTACCAAATTCGTATTTGGTATCTACCAATATGAGCCCCTTTTCTGCTGCCATTTTAGAACCTCTTTCAAATAGAGCAGTGGTATATTTTTCCATCAGTTCGTAATCTTCTTTACTCACTATATTACGGTCTATTATCTCCTCTTTCGAAATATTTTCATCGTGTCCTTTATCGGCCTTTGTTGTAGGAGTTATTATCGGTTCGGTAAAGCGTTCATTCTCCCGCATGTCTTTAGGCAGTATTACTCCACAAATATTTCTGTTACCATTGCGATACTCTCTCCAGGCTGATCCTGTAAGGTATCCGCGAATAATCATCTCAACACGAAATACCTCGCATTTTAGACCTACAGTAACCATAGGGTCGGGGGATGCTAATTTCCAGTTAGGAACAATATCGGCTGTAGCGTCCAGAAACTTAGAAGCTATCTGATTAAGTACCTGTCCTTTAAAAGGAATGCCTTTGGGAAGGATAACGTCAAAGGCCGAGATACGATCAGTGGCAACCATAACAAGAGTGTCGTTATCAATATTATACACATCACGAACTTTACCATGATAGATACTTTTTTGTCCGGGGAAAACAAAGTCTGTTTTAATAAGTGATTTACTCATACAAGTTGTTTTTTACGCTTCTTTTGTTTTTTTATTCAATCTGTCAAATTGATCGTACGCATCCACAATAGAACTAACAAGTTTATGGCGGACAATATCTTTTTTAGTCATTCTTACAATACTCAATCCAGGTACATCTTTAAGTATTTCGAGCGCCTGAACCAATCCCGATACTTGTGTACGGGGTAAATCTATCTGTGTAAGATCTCCGGTAACAATCATTTTGGTATTCCATCCCATTCTGGTAAGAAACATTTTTATCTGTTGCGGAGTGGTATTCTGGGCCTCATCAAGTATCACCACCGCATCGTTTAATGTTCTGCCGCGCATGAATGCTAGTGGTGCAATCTGAATAGTTTTAAGCTCCATGTATTCTCTTAATTTGCTAGTCGGAATCATATCTTGTAAAGCATCATACAGCGGTTGCAGATATGGATCTATCTTATCGCGCATATCGCCCGGCAAAAAGCCTAGCTTTTCACCGGCCTCGACCGCCGGACGGCATAATACAATCCGTTTTACCTCTCTGTTTTTAAGAGCTCTCACAGCCAATGCAATTGCAGTGTAGGTCTTACCCGATCCAGCCGGTCCAATAGCAAACAATAGATCGTTTACGGCAAATTTCTCTACAAGTTTCAACTGATTTTCGCTTCTGGGAATTATAGGCCTACCTGTTATTCCAAAAACAATAATATTGTTTGTTTTTTCATTGTAAGGAGTTTGACCATTAACAATATCTATAATAACATCCTCTTTCAAGGAGTTATGTTCTATACAATATTTTACAAGATCTGATATAACCCCTTCCAGTTTGGATATTTCCTCCTTGTTGCCCATTGCTTTTAAAGTACTACCTCTGGCTACTATTCTTACTTTTGGGAAAAGGGCTTTTATTAGCTGAATATTAGCATTGTTGACCCCGTAGAACAATACCGGATCAACATCTTCAATTAGAATGTGCTTTTCTATCATCAAGAGAATAAAATTGTTTATGGAACAAAGATACAGAAAGTGAAGAGAAGTGAAGTATAAAATAGGCCTTTAATTTTCTATGATCTGAAAAATATAGGTTCAAAAAAATAAAAATAAGATAAGGATAGTTTATGAGG
>DASRNO010000073.1:0-8683 GCA_035647375.1 Bacteroidaceae bacterium | reverse complement strand
CATATCAATGTATTTATCAAGATTTTTCATACCTCTATCGGAAAGAAGTAGTTTGACAAAAAGATCAACATACCCCTGCTTGCGTATTGCTACACAAACAGAATAATCTTTCTTATAAGCCTTTTTTAAATCCCATTTCTTGATGTTCTTTGCATGATAGTCAAATATTTCAACCATCTCCTGATTGGGATATTTGTATATATAAATTGTATCGGCATTGAACATTGTACGTGCACGTTCTCCGCCAATAATCGTAACGTAATCGTCAAAATCTACTTTGTCCTCTTCTTTTACTATATCCCAAAGAAAACCCATTAAACCCAAATTACAGTATAGCTCTAACTCAATAATGTATCTTGTATCTCTTTGGTTTGGCATGATACTAGTAGCCGAAGAAGGAAACAAAACAATACAGTTTTTATCTCGTGTTCTGAAAACAGGCCCATAGAAACACGATGCCCCTACAGTACCAGAATTAACAGAACCCGCACCCCATTGTATTGCAGATGTTTTGACTTTTAAATCTACACATCTGGCGGGCTTATCTATATAGATATTGTGCGTTGTACGTATCCAATCTATGTATGCGGGAAAATTTGCCCCTTCCGAACCACGATAAGTAAATTTTGAATGCTCTTCAGCATAGAATGGAATTGTTATTAACCACAATAGCATTAACAAAACATTTAGATTTTTCATTTTATAGTAATATGTTATCAATAAATATATTTAAAAATGACAGTATCATCACCCCACTGATCCAGACTGGGAACTGAAAGGTCGATGATATTTAAGTGTAAACCAAGTATATCCCCTTGATAATCATTATAATAAACTGAATAATACTGGCCAGAAAGTGTCCTTTCTACCTTTGTTACGTTCACGGCATGATCCTTAATAGCAATAATCCCCGAATTATCACCAACAGTAAAACTACTGTGCTCAGATGCACCGGGTCTAAACAATCTGACAGCTCCCAATAAATCTTCAACAGCAACACCATAACCACTACTATAACCTGGAATATTAGCACTCAACACGGCATTAACTTCTGAAACTGAAAGACCACAAAGATGTGCGATAGCATGTGCCACACAATCCGTATTTTGCGGTACTTCAGGATTGCCAGATTTAGACCTGGGAATCTGGGTTTTAAGGGAAGGAGCTAAAATTATATTTAAATAATCATAATTCTCTTTTATAAGATTAAAGAGTTTTTCCGACATATTCGCTTCTATACCACGTGATCGGCTTAATTTATAAATGCCATTCTCCTTGTACACGCCCACTCTTTGATCAGCTCTTTGCAATATGTGTATATCGTTTTCAGACATTTTTTCAAAATTGTAAGAACTCAAATCAAGATAATCCGAATATTCATTCTCCTCAAACTCGTACAAACTGTTTTGATCACATCCATCAAATACCAAGGCAAGTAAGAGAAAAAATATTGCCGGTACAATCGCATAAATAACTGTCTTTTTTGTTTTCATAATAACGGTCTTTAAATTTTTTTGAAAAAAATCTACCACCACTCAACATTTTCATTTTCATCTATCAAAAAACAACGTTCATCCCAGCCACGTGTGTAATTTCGTAACCACATTAGTGCTCCTTTAGGAATGCTGTCATACTTAAGATTATTATCGGAAGCTATGATCTTTCCCCTAGAAACCCAACAAGTATCATTCCAATATAGAAGCTCATACTCATCACCTGGATGTATTCCATTATCATCGTTACGAGGAACTAATCGCACACCGTTAACAAAAACTGGCTTATTAAAGTCCATACCTACCCAATTGCTGTCTGGCTGATCTGTCTCGAAATTGGATAACCAATCACCATCGAATGCTAGTGAAGCTAAATCTAAGTCATCTTTCCCCACAGAACTTATTATAGTGCCATTCAGTTCTGTAGAATCGTTGAAGAAACGCAACTCGGCTATACTGCCAAAAGACCCTACAGGCGATAGGTAACGCCAAAAACGATATTCAGTGTTTACATTTGCACTTATAGGAATAATGTCTGGATAATCAAGATCCGTTATTTGAAAGATCGTGTCAGCATTCTTAAAAGAAAAATCATTAGATGCTTCAATCACACCATACAAAACACGTCTGCGCATATTTACAACGTTACGGTTGGAATGATATTTTCTCCTAATAGTTACTGAACGAAACTCTTTATTGTTTACTTCCACATAATCAACATTTCCGTTCTTATACAATATAAAAGGTCTTGATAGTGGGAACCATCCGTTTTCATCGTACTGCAACACTATATATAGAACGTTCCTTCCGATCTTAGTGAATTTTGCACACCCTTCTATAATCTCACCATATGTCAGAATGTTCCAATCGGTATGATGGCCATTAAACACAGCCAGATATGCATAACAATCGACAAGCTTTTTCTTGTTGATTGTTAACGGTATGGATAAGTCACTGGTGGCAAAATATAGATCTGTTACATCTTTTTGAAATATGTCAAAAGGATATTTAAATTTAGCCGTTTTAAGATATTTCTCTATCTCTCTGTTGATGGCATAGGTATATCTGTACACTTTAGGAATTCTTTCGTACGGAAAGAATGCTCCGCCTGGATCTGTGGATATATCCCACTGGGACGGTAGAAGTTCGCCTTTGTCATTCAACAAAGTATACCAGTCGTGTCCGGCACGATACCTACCCCACTGTGGGGTACTTTCGTATACCACAGGAATACCCAGACTCCTCATGGTGCATATAGCTAGACGTACGTAATCGGTGCATTGGCCATACGTTATTCTATACATAGTATATGCACTTTTAAACGGGTAACCACTCCCTGCATACACTCCAAGTGGTTTTACTCTACTATGAATCTCTCTGCGGAGCGTTACAGCTGCATTAAAAGGTGAGTCATAACTCTCGTCATTGGGAATCATATCTGAAAGAATATCACCAAAATGATACGTAAGAGTATCTCTCCAATCGTCAAGAGACTGAAGTTCAGAACATTTATAAGGCAATAAATATTCGCAAAACTCCTCAAAATTGAGATGATTTGCCCAAGATTTGGTTAACCACAAATCGAATGCCAAGTTAATGTTCCGTATAAGATAATCGGCACTTATTATATGTAAGTCTTGAATTGTATCGTACTCTAAATAAGAAAATTGTTCTCTAGAAATTCTGAGTAAAGTGTCTCTTTGTTGTAAAGGAGATAATAATGATCTAAGTATTGTATCACCTATTTTATAATAATCTTCTATATTATTGGATTTAAAAGAATAATGTCCCGGCATATTAGAAATTAAAAATTTAGCCGCTTCCAATTTTAAGGAATCATTATGATAATAATCAAGCACTTTTTGCAATTCTTCCTTATTGTCACCAGCCATTTTCAAAGCGAATTCCAGATAATTTGCATCATTATTACTACAAGAAAAAAACACAATATTAAGTAACAACAAAGTAACTGGAGGGAAAAATATGAATTGAAAAACTATTTTTAGCTGATTTTTCATATTGAATATTTTCAATCTCTTATATTTTGTTAGATGTGCCAAATCACAAAAATAAAACCATTTAAAAATTTTGAAATATTGTCTCATTCATCAACAGTGAAACAGGATGCACAAACTAAAACTTGTTGAAATTACAAATATTTTTTTATATTCCAATTTTTTTTAAAAAATTATCCTACATTTATGCGTGATTTTTAACAGAAAAACATCTTCTGACATCTAAATATATTTGACTCATTTTCTTCAAATGATAGAATTTGTTGATTTGAAAAAGAAAAAAGTATACTTTTGTCTGCTCATTATATTTTCTTCTGGAGCAAATATTAATTTTAATAATATAAATATGAAAAAAGTGTTTTTTGGAGTGTGCACAGTTATGTTAATCTGCACATTCTCATGTACAGGCAATAGACCGTCAAAGACTCTGTTCAATGATAAGGTCGATTCGGTATCATACTCTATTGGAATGTCACGAACACATGGTTTTATGGAATATCTTATAAATCAGATGGGAGTTGACACAACCTATTTAGATGCTTTTGTTAAAGGCTTCTACGAGGGAGCTTCTTTAGCCGGAGACGAGTCAAAAAGAGCTTACATAGCTGGCTTACAGATAGGTTACGCAGAGCTGGGGCAATCTTTTGTTGAGATAGGCAAAAGCATGTTTGGCGAAGATGCGTCAATCTCTATGAACAGTAGCAATTACATAAATGCGTTTATTGATGGCGTATATGGAAATTATTCTGTAATGAGTTCTACTCAGGCCGATTCCGTTTCGGATCTCTATTATAACTATTTTGTATCGGAACGCATGAATAGATTGTATGGCGACAATATGAAAGCCGGAGAAGATTTTTTAGCTAAAAAAGCGCTGGAATCGGATATTGTAGTATTGGAAAGCGGCCTTATGTATAAGGTTCTCGAAAAGGGTAAAGGTGCAATTCCGGCACCTACAGACAAGGTTAAGGTTTTATATGAAGGATCGCTTATTGATGGAACAATATTCGAAAGCTCGCCTTCGGCCATAGAATTAAGGGTTAACGGGGTAATTCAGGGATGGCAAGAAGCCCTATCTATTATGCCGGTTGGTTCCAAATGGGAGATCTATATTCCACACTATCTTGCTTATGGAGATCAGGAGAACGCATCGTCAATTATTAAACCCTATTCAACTCTGGTTTTTAAGATAGAGCTATTGTCTATCTCAAAATAGTTGGTTAGAAAATCTGAAATATTTAAATAATTATGCCCTGTCATTGCCCTTAGGTTTTATCCGGGTTTGACAGGGCTTATTTATACGCATTAAAACTATTTATAAAAATCGATTTCTGACAAATTGTAATCTATTTTGTGGATATTGTAATAAAAAGAGATACTTTTAAGCTCAAATAGGATAATTGTTGAGTATTAGATTTGAATGTGAAGAAAAATAGTATAAATTCTAACATAAATGGACAATCTTGATAAAAAAATTCTGAATATTATTTCTCAGAACGCAAGGATTCCCTTTCGTGATGTGGCTCATCAGTGTGGAGTTTCTCGTGCAGCTATTCATCAACGAGTACAGCGTCTTTTTGACGATGGGGTAATAACCGGTTCCGGATACCACGTAAATCCAAAAAGTCTGGGTTATTTTACGTGTACTTTTGTTGGGATTACACTAGAAAAAGGTTCTCTATACAGACGTGTTGTTGAGCAGTTAAATGCCATCCCAGAGGTTGTGGAGTGTCATTTCACTACAGGGCGTTACACAATGATGATAAAACTTTATGCCAGCGACAATGCCAATCTGATGGAGTTAATCAACGGCCGGCTTCAAGAGATTCCGGGTGTTATAGCTACAGAGACTCTCATATCGCTTGATCAGAGCATAAAGAAAGAGATACCTATCACATACCAAGATACAAAGAAAGATTAAAACAATGTCTTTGAACAGTAAAGCACAACAATTAGAATATAGGCTACAGAGTTTGGGAAATAAAACCATTTCTCCTGAAATAGGCCATTGTCCAATAATAGGAATTACAGGAAATTTTAGAGAAGGCGAAAGCACTCTTGCCGAAGGTTATTTTTTATCTGTTATTGAAGCTGGTGGAGCTCCTGTAATAATACCTCCTTTTGATAAAGACAATGCACTTATAGACATTCTCGACAGGATAGATGGAGTTATCCTTACGGGAGGTGCAGATATTGATCCCGATTTTTTTAACGAAACCAAGCTGGATAGTGTATCTGTTAATCCTCGAAGAGATATGCAAGAACTAATGCTTGTTAGATTGGCCATGAACAGAAAAATACCGATTCTTGGAATTTGTCGCGGCATACAAGTAATTGCTGCCTCTATGGGTGGAGGGTTATTCCAGGATATTGAAGAACAATATGGAAAATTTACTCTCCAACACAATCCCAACAAAGATATAAAAGAACCTAAGCACTCTATTATTTTTTCAGAGGATTCACTCTTGAGAAGTCTCTTTGGGAAAGAGAGCATTGAGGTTAACTCGTTTCACCATCAGGCCGTAAAATCTGTTCCCGAAGGTTTTAAAGTTACAGCCAGAGCTAAAGACGGAATAATAGAAGCCATAGAATCTGAGCGTTTCTTCCCGATTATAGGAGTTCAATGGCACCCTGAACGTATGTTGCTAAATGATGACCCTTCTATGATACCATTATTTAAATGGTTGGTAGAAGAGTCCATACTTTTTAGTAGAGCAAAACAGATACACGAAAAAATAGTAACACTTGACAGCCATTGTGATACTCCTATGTTTTTTGAAAAAGGAGCCCGTTTTTTTGAACGTGACACAAAACTAAAGATCAATTATAATGATGTTGGAGAGAGATCGCCCAACGATAGCAACTCTTTTTTTTACAACCCGCTGGTGGATATTCATAAAATGACCGAAGGTCGAATTGACTGCTGTTTTATGGTGGCTTATCTTAAGCAACAGGAGAGAGACCAAGATAGTTTGACATCGGCAACAGCCAGAGCTGAACATTTAATATCGCTTATTAAAAAACGTGTGAATGAGTGTGGAGATAGTCTGTCAATAGCATATTGTCCCGATGATATTCAGAAAAACAAGATATTGGGTAAAAAATCGATAGCCCTAGCTATAGAAAATGGATACGCTTTAGGATTGGACATATCAAATGTGGCACATTTCAAAAATATGGGTGTAGCTTATATTACTTTGTGTCATAATGGCGATAATGATATTTGTGATTCATCAAAAGGAAAGGGAGAGCATAATGGTTTATCTAAATTCGGAAGAAAAATTGTACACGAAATGAATCTAAAAGGAGTTATGATAGATCTTTCTCACGCATCAGAAAAAAGTTTTTACGATACGCTATCCATAAGCTTATCGCCCGTTATTTGTTCCCATTCATCCTCCAAATTTTTGTGTAACCATCCTAGAAATCTAACCGACAATCAACTAAAAGCGTTAGCACATAATAACGGGGTTGTCCAAGTCTGTATGTACGACAAATTTCTTAGGGAAAATGGAGGCGGAACCGTTAAAAATGCCATAGAGCATATTTTACACATGGTAGATGTAATGGGTATAGACCATGTTGGTATAGGCTCCGATTTTGATGGGGGTGGTGGTATACTAGGTCTTGAAAATGCTTCATGGTATATTAACTTGACACGCGAACTGATATCCGCCGGATTATCCGATTTAGATATTGAAAAAATATGGGGGTTGAATTTTTTACGAGTCTGGAAACAGGTTATATCCGGAATTATATAACTCCTAAAAAACTATAGCTAATAATCGCATACCGGACGAATCGGAAATGAGAAATAAGGTATGTACGCTATCATAAGACCCTTTGGTTCTTCTGTCTGATTACCATTTATATCGATAACAGTTACACGTGCGTTTATAAAACAATAAGCAGCGTTACCCCCAGAGGATTGATCTGCAGATGAACACCAAAAAAAAGAGAACGCTCCAAAAGAATCGCCATCTGTAATTGCTCCGCTATGTGGAAACAGTACATGTTTCCCACTCGGTCCGGTAATTTTTCGTGCATTTTCAGTAGTGTGATCCTCAAAATGGCATCGCCTTATCAACTCATCGAATTCTGCTTTTGTGGGCATACGCCATCTGCCGCCCAGCTTAACATATGCAGCATCGTACTCCGTACCACTAATATCCTCACCCAAATTGCTGCAAAGGCCCGTTGAGGGATCATAATGCGTATATCCGATTTCTGATCCGGAACCATCGGGCTTTATCTCTCCCCACCTATAAAAATCACCGCAATCCATAGGGTTCTCGCCTCCAAGATTACACAACGCCCATTTAACACTTAATCCCAAATCCACGGCCATTTCGCTCAAATCTTTTGTACAGAAAGAGTCCGGCTCACTGTAAAAATAGCGTCTATCATCTTTAGAATAGGCATAAGTTCTGTAATAGTACATGGTCCCGGGTTTCAACCCTGAAACCAGAATCTTAAAATTACTATTCGCATCTAAATCAAGAGCAAAACGTACCAATGTACCGGAACCTGAAGCGGGAGTATCAGATGTGGAATAGACAATACCAATATTGACCGAAGTTAAATCTGTCTTGCTTATTGATACACCGCCCGAAAGTTTTGCACTGTAAAAATTGACCTCTGTAGAACTACCTGTAGAGATGTCCGGTGGAAAGCTTATTGTACTAAAAGAGGATACATTGCCTATATGGGCCGAATTATCACTTTTAACAACAAATGCACAATAATAATAGGTACAACCTGAGCTCAATTTTTTCAAATCAAAAGAAAAATTACCGCCCGGTTGTATACCAACTACATGCTGAACAGCACATTCGCCTATAAAGTTATTGTCAAGACAATCTAGAAATATATCGATAGCACTGACTCCATTTAGAGCCTCCTCTTGAATATAAAGAAAGCCAAATTTTCCCTGGCTTATCTGGGTTGATGACAATCCACCAATAGTACCGGATAGAGTAACTGAAAACGACGAAACATTGCTGGCAGCACCTGTTGAGACCAGTTCTGTTTCCGATTCCTGTTCCGAAGGAGTACAAGATAGGTTTAAACCGATAAAAAACATTACACTAAGAACAAAAGGGAATATCTTTTTCATACGTACAAAAAATATGGTTTTAATTTAATTGGATAGATATAGTTTAAAAAAAATTAAAC
>DASRNO010000072.1:0-15583 GCA_035647375.1 Bacteroidaceae bacterium | reverse complement strand
GCTATATTCAACACTAAAATGTAAAAAACACATGTTACATATAGATGAATAAAATTTCTCCAAGATAATCTTATTCCAAAATATCCAGAGATAAGGATAAAACAATTTACCGCGATAATTAAAAAACTATTACAAACAACGCTACCTACATTAATCTCTCCGCCCCAATATCCTGCACTATTTAAACCATGTGCAATGAAATGGTGTAGCAGTATATAAAACATACATACTAGTCGTAATAACTCAAAATTAGATTCTCTTGTTCTTCCTTCCATACTCTTTTTGTTTAACTGACCACTAACGTTCCGGCAGTATGGTTAGTTGCCTATTTTGAAATACTCACCTATCAAGTTAAAACAGTTTTTGATACGTCTGTACCACTTGAATGTACAATACAACAAAGGTTAATTATAAATCGTAAAACGTTTAAAAATCCTGTCAGTCTTTCTGCAGGCATACAACTCACCTTGTGCTAAATCGCATGTTAACAGTTAGGGCTTTCTGTTTTTGATTTTCTTAATCAAATAGTACTAATTAACCCTACCCTCTTACCTTAATAATCCTATCATTGTTCCAAGCCCTATGCCAAAGTATGCTCTATCTCTATTTATCTGTAACATGGGAGAAACTGATAATCCCCAATAGCGAATAATAGGAAATTCTATTTTAGGATTTACAATCAGACTAATGGTTCTGTGTTCCACGTAATCGTAGGTATAATTCTTGCTCAAGGATACTACATTATCATTAATTTTCTCCCAGTTTTCGGGCTCTGTATAGATGGTATAGCCTACTCCTAAGGAGAGATTCGCTCTAATGGTACCACTTTGATTAATTTTATAAATTCTTCCAACAGTTGCACCAAAATTCTCAAATTTGTCTGCAGGGCTATTAGTACCAAAAAGAAATATGCCAAATATACCCGTTGTGAAGTCGTCTGGTTGTGATTTAGGTTTTCTAAAATTTCCACTGTATCCAACTTTGAAAGAGTATTTATCCTTCAATATGTAATTCAAATCTAAATCCATCCCCAAATAATTGCCAAAATTCAGTTCGCTTGTTACATATATAGCATTATTTTCAACAATTTGAGCATTTGAAAAATTGAATGAAATAAAACTAATTGCTAATAAGAATGATAACTTTTTAATGTCCATTTTTCTAATTAGTTAATAACAAGTAAAACATTCTTTATAGTTGTAACATGTTCTTCAATAGCCCAATTTAGAGCTATCTATTCCGATCTCTCTCTTTGAGTTTGAGCTGCCAATTCCATGCTGAAAGCAGGGTGTCAGGCAGGGTTTCTCGGGCTTTCCATTTTAAAACCTCGTTTGCTTTTTTGGGATTTGCCCAAACTTTGACTATATCTCCTTTGCGGCGTGCCGCTATTTTATAGTTAAGTTTTACTCCTGTGGTACTTTCAAATACCTTGATTAACTCCAAAACCGATACACCTCTTCCTGTACCTAAGTTGAATACCTCTACTCTATCTAACATTTTATTGTCAAGTATCCTCCTAATGGCTACAACATGTGCCTTGGCCAGATCTACAACATTAATATAGTCGCGAATACAAGATCCGTCGGGTGTATCATAATCGTCTCCGTAAACACTTAAACATGAACGCAGCCCTATTGCTGTTTGTGTAAGAAAGGGAACCAAATTGGCAGGAATCCCTATGGGAAGTTCTCCTATAAGAGACGAAGGGTGAGCTCCAATGGGATTGAAATAGCGTAATATAACAGCATTAATATCGGCACCCGATTTTACCATATCACTGATAATCTCCTCGTTTATACGTTTTGTATTACCATAGGGCGATTCAGCAGCCTTTATAGGAGCATCTTCGGTTACCGGTAGTACATCCGGTTGACCATATACTGTACATGACGATGAGAAACAGATACCTCTGATTTTCTGCTTTTTCATTATCTCTAGTATATTCACAAGCGATATAATGTTATTACGATAATATTTGAGCGGATTTATAACCGATTCGTTAACAGCCTTGCTGGCTGCAAAATGTATCACAGCCTTAATATCGGCATACTTTATAAAAACAGCCTGTAGTGCCTCAAAATCGAGACAATCAACATTTTCAAATAGAGGTTTTATACCTGTGATTTTTTCTATCCCCTCAAGAACATCAATATCGGAATTCGACAGATTATCTACTATAACTACATTAAAGCCACTCTGTTGAAGTTCTACAACTGTGTGAGATCCTATAAAGCCTGTTCCCCCCGTAACCAATATCAGTTCTCTCATTTTATTAATATTTTAATTCTATAATCCCAGAACTAAAGCTAAACCGCGGTCTATTCCGCTAAAACCCATAAATGCCAGTGCCAGAAGGCCGGCGGTAATCAGAGCTATTGCCATACCTTCCATATTCTTAGGTATTTTTACAAAGCTCATCTGTTCACGGATTCCAGCAAAAAGTATAAGAGCTATAGTAAAACCAATAGCTGTAGCAAATGCATACAGAACTCCGGTAAGAAGCCCCATTTCTAATCCCTGAGCATTATAAGAGCCATTGGCTACTAAGAGAGAGACTCCCAGAATACAGCAGTTTGTGGTAATTAGAGGTAGAAAGATACCAAGCGCCTGATATAGTGCAGGAGAGACCTTTTTCAACACTGTCTCTAACATCTGTACTAAACTTGCTATGACCAGAATAAACACTATTGTTTGCAAATATTCCAGACCAAATCTTACAAGCACCTGAGTCTGTAATGCGTAGGTAACCACTACGGCAATTGTAAGCACAAATGTAACGGCTACACCCATACCCACCGATGTGCTTATTTTCTTTGAGACGCCCAAGAAAGGGCATATCCCCAGGAACTGTGACAAAACAATATTATTTACAAATATTGCCGCAATAAATATAAGAATATACTCCATAAATTATCCTATTAACGGTTCTTAACTCTATTGACTATCGCTATGAGAAAACCGAGTGTTATAAAAGCTCCAGGAGCCAAAACAAATATCAGTATTCTCATAGATTCCGGTAATATCTCCATCCCCAGAAATGAACCCTTGCCCAAAAATTCTCTAAAAATGCCAAGTACCGTAAGAGCCAGAGTAAATCCTAATCCCATGCCCACTCCATCAAAGAAGGAGGCAATAACACTGTTTTTAGCTGCAAACGCTTCGGCCCTTCCCAAAATAATGCAGTTTACCACTATTAACGGAATAAATATTCCCAGTCTATTATAGAGTTCCGGCACATACGCTTGCATAAGTAGTTGAAGTATCGTTACAAAAGATGCTATTATAACAATAAAACATGGTATTCTAACTCCATCGGGAATAAGGTTTTTCAGCAATGATATGAATACGTTAGAACATACCAGCACGAACATAGTGGCCAATCCCATTCCCAAACCATTTATAGCCGATGTGGTGGTGGCCAATGTCGGACACATTCCCAAGAGAAGAACAAAAATAGGGTTCTCTCTTATTATTCCATTTATTAATGTTTTGTAGTTACTCATCTATCTCTACCTGATTAATTTTACTTATTATATTAACAGTATCGGCAAACGGCACTGTAGGCTCTTCTATGCAAGCAGTTGCTCCGCTCTCTACATCGATTGTTTCATGACCATCCAAAACGTTGTATGCACTCACTATTGCTCTAAGAAATGCTCTCGATGTAATGGTCGATGCTGTTATAGCATCTATTTCACCTCCATCCTTACTCAAGGTAAGATTGTTTTTGCCTGGATTTAAACCTATAATATTATGGTTTCCTGCCGGATCTTGCCTACCAAAAAATAGAGTGCCCATCTTTGATCGTTTATCTGTTTTTTTTTCTGATTTTATCTTGAACCATTCGTCGGCCTGATCTCCTAACCCCGGAGTCTCTGAATGCTCCAACAGTTCATATCCCAATATAGTACCATCTGGGCTAAAACCCACTAAAACAACTATATTGCCTCCATAACCATTTTTGTCGGTCGATTTAACAGCAGTACCTAAGAATTGACCTTTGGCTCCGTAGGCCCGATAAAACTCGAAACCGTTTTTAAATAGAGGATCCTCAATCTCTATTTCCCCCTCTATATTACTAGTTATTACTCTCTTAACTCCTTCTGTTAAAGTTATCTCTTTCAACTCTTCTATAGGATCTTTGGTAACATTGTAAACCATTGATAACAACGCTGCAGTTACTACTGTAATGAGTAGTAATGATAAGGACATACCTAAAAAATTTGATTTTATCTTTCTCATAATTTTAGTCTGTTTAGAAACGTTTTGGTTTACAATATCTATTCAAAAGCGGAGTAACAGCATTCATTATCAAAATAGCAAAAGAGACACCCTCGGGATATGAACCAAAATACCTTATCATCATGGTAATAAAACCAATACCTATACCATAGTATACCATTCCTTTTGGTGTCATAGGCGAAGTAACAAAGTCGGTAGCCATAAATATTGCACCAAGCATAAGGCCTCCGGTAAATATATGGTACAGAGGCGATGCAAAGAGATGCGGATTAACAATCCACATAATACCGCTAATTATTAGCACTGTAGTTATTATCGAAACCGGAATATGCCAGGTTATAATCTTTCTGACAAGCAGATAAACTAAGCCTAAGAGTAATGCCAAGGCACTCACCTCGCCCAGACTACCCGAAATGTTTCCTAAAAACATATCCCAAAGATCCGGAAGTCTATTAAGAGCCTCGGTATTACCCAAAACAGCCTCTTTCATCAAACTTAACGGCGTAGCTTCTGCTAATGCATCTATATAAACATTTAGCTGTCCAGTAACCGGCCATATAGTCATTTTAGCCGGAAACGAAACTAACAAAAACACACGTCCCACCAGAGCCGGATTAAATGGATTATTCCCAAGGCCGCCAAAGGTCAATTTGCCCACCCCAATTGCTACCAAAGCTCCAATTATTATTATATATAGAGGCAAATTAGAGGGAAGATTAAAAGCCAGAAGCAGTCCGGTCACTATTGCCGACCCATCAGTTATTGTAGTTCGAGGTCTTCGCAAAATATACTTTGTTATACTCCATTCAAAAAACAGGCAAGCTGCTACTGATGTTGCAGTAACAATAAGCGCTCCTGTACCAAACAGAGCTAATGAGGCTATAAGTGCAGGTATCAGTGCGATAACAACAGCATACATATTCTTTTCAATAGAATCTCCGCTATGATAATGAGGTGATTGTGATATAATTAATTTGCTTGACATATTTAATTATTGTTGTTTGAGTTTCTTGTGCGTATTATGCATCCCACTCTGTTTTTTGCTAACCGTACCCAATCCAGCAAAGGCCTATGCGAGGGACACGTAGACTGACAGCATCCGCACTCAATACAGGTCATGATATCCTCACGCTCTGCCGTTTCCCAGTCGCTTCTCTCAGAGGCTATTCTAAGAAGATATGGTTCTAACCCCATAGGACAGGCCTGAACACACTTGGCACACCGTATACAGGGTTCTTCTTCTATGCGAACCGATTCCTCAATATCTAACAACAATATACCCGAAGTTCCTTTTACCACAGGTACATTTGTGTTTAGCAACGTTTTTCCCATCATAGGTCCGCCACATATCAATTTACCTGTATTCTCCGGCATTCCTCCGGCATAATCTATAAGATGTTCTACAGGAGTTCCTAAACGAACTCTAAGATTACAAGGATTTTTCACACTCTTTCCTGTAACCGTAACTATCCGCTCAATAAGCGGTTTGTTTTTCTGTACTGCCTCATACACAGCGTAGACTGTAGCCACATTTAGCACAACAGTGCCCACATTAGCCGGTATGCAGGGAGGTGCCGGAACACAACGGTTAAGAATGGCAGATATTAACTGTTTCTCTCCCCCTTGCGGATATTTTTTTCTAAGCGGCACTATCTCTATACCCTCATGATAAATAGATTTTGACTGCAATAAGTCTATAGCATCCTGCTTATTTTCTTCAATACCAATATAGGCTTTGTCTATTTTTAGGGCTTTCATCAAAATTGAAATACCTACCAATATCTTATCGACATGTTCTAACATTAAACGATGGTCTGATGTAAGATAAGGCTCGCACTCCACACCGTTTATTATCAGAGACTCTATTTTACAACCGGAGGGCGGCGAAAGCTTAACATGAGTAGGAAAGCAGGCTCCACCCAACCCTACTATTCCGGCCTCTCTTATCTTTTCTAAAATTTCGTCTGAATCAAGAAGGCATTGAAGAACTAATCTGGATGATGTATCAATTCCCGGTTCCCATATATCGTTCTCTACATTTATAACAATAGCGGGATTACTATAACCGGTGGCGTCAATCATATTATCAATCTTTGCCACCTTACCGGAAACAGAGGAGTAGATGTTTGCAGATACAAAACCATTGGCCTCTGCAATCTTAGTACCCACATATACCCTATCTCCGCGTTCAACACAAGGTATAGCAGGTGCCCCTATATGTTGAGACAGAGGGAATATAGCCTGTTTAGGAGGTCCTAACGTATCTATTGGGCTTCCACCGGTAAGCTTATTGTCATCGGGATGTATTCCACCTATTTTAAAGGTTTTAACCATATATCAACTACTTTTATTTAATTCTATCATCTTAACTTTCCGTTCCGGAAAATTCACTGCCTTAATTATATTTTGAGGACACACATCTACACATTTTCGGCACAATTTGCATTTTTCGTAATCTATATAAGCTAGGTTATCAGCCATAACTATAGCTTGGAAGGTACAGACATCAAAACACTTTCCACAACCTATACATGCTACCGCACAAGCTTTTTTCGCAACTGCACCCTTATCCTTACTAACACAACTCACATATACCCTTCTATCAGACTTGTTTTTATTACGAAGCTCAATTATTGATCTTGGGCAGGCGATTACACACATTCCGCAAGCTGTGCATTTTTCCTGATCCACCTCTGGTAAACCTGTTTCAGGATTCATTTTGATTGCATCAAAACTACAAACCAAAACACAATCTCCACAACCCAGACAACCAAAAAAGCAACCAGTATCACCACCTGCTGTTAAATGTGCCACCGAACAGAGTTTAACTCCATCATACCAGGCTAGACGCGGACGGTTAGTGCAACTACCATCACACCTTACAACAGCCACTTTTTCTTGGCCTATATCGGCTTTAGTTCCCAGTAATTCTGCTATTTTCAACATAGAGTCATTATCGCAAGCAGAACAGTTTGTTATTAAAGAGCCATTATTAATACAGGCCTCAGCATATGCAGCACAACCGGGATAACCACAACCTCCGCAGTTAGCTCCAGGAAGAAGATATGTTATCTCTTTGATTCGAATATCTTCTTCTACTGTGAATTTTCTTGATACCGCGTACAATACTATGCCTAGTATCAGACCTGTCACTCCAAACACAATTACAGCCACTAGAATCGAACTTGACATTATTTTTTTTATTTATCCGATTATTCTGAATTGAAACTTTTTCTTCATCCTATTACGAAAAATATAGAGTACCATATAATATGGTAATAACGAGATAATTGAGACAACAGCAGCTAGAGCCTCATCGCCCGAAATAATTATAGTTGTTATTAACGATAACAAAAGTAAAACTAAAGGAATTGCAAATGCAAATATCACAGCTCTAAAGCCACTTGAAAGTGATCCGCTCACAATAACCGGCTGATTTTCATGTAAATTAGACAATGTGCAATTTGTAACCTCTATCTCTTTTTCCTTGTATTCAGAGACTCTACACAAAGTTTTTGCCCTACATGAATCGCATGCGGACTCTTGAATAATTTTAACCCATACCGATGGGCCGTCCAACTTCTTTATTATTCCATTATGTCTTATCTCGCCTATCATCTATTTTGTAATATTGACCTTGCAAAATTAGAATAATAATTTTAATTTCGTTCACATGTGAGCTTAAATGGATTATAGATCTGTACATACCAACACTTTTATATTTTTAAAGTTATAACACACCTACTATCTACTCTATCTTGTCGTGCAATAAGGTATTTCAATATGTTTTTTTCTTAAATATAAAGATTTAATATATCAGTACCCATACCTATTGATTAATAATTTGGGGTTAATATTGCACTTGACCTTTAATTTACTAAATGGTTTCTGCTTTGTTTGTTTTTTAATAGAAAATTTATGTACCTTTGCGCCGCTATTTCGGGTAAATAGCATAGTTCAAATTCTATAATATAAGAGAAATCGATGGCAACAAAAATCAGATTACAGAGAAGAGGCCGCAAAAATTACGCTTTTTACTCTATCGTCATTGCCGACTCAAGAGCTCCACGAGATGGAAAGTTTATTGAAAAGATCGGGACTTATAATCCTAATACCGATCCTTCTACAATAGATTTGAATTTCGAAAGAGCCTTGTATTGGGTTATGGTTGGAGCGCAACCAACCGACACTGTGCGTAATATTCTTTCAAGAGAGGGAGTTTACATGATGAAACACCTTAAGACTGGTGTAAAAAAAGGAGCTTTCAACGATGAGACCGCTCAATCCAAATTTGATGCTTGGAAAAAAGAGAAAGAAGAGGGTCTCAGCAGTATGGTGTTAAAAATTGAGCAGGCTAAACGCGAAGAGATTAAAGCTAAATTAGAGGCTGAGAAAAAGAAAAAAGAGGATATTGCTAAAAAAATAGCTAAGAAAAATGCTGATGCTATTGCCGAGGCGCAACCAGCAGAGGAGGCACCAGAGGAGGCTCCGGCAAAGGAAGCTGTTCCGGCTAAGGAAGCTGCTCCAGCAAAGGAAGCTGCTCCAGCTAAGGAAGAGGCTCCAGCTAAGGAAGAGACTCCGGCAAAAAAGACTAACGACAAATAATTTAGTTTGGAAAGTTTAAAGCTTTCTGTTAAGAGTAAAATAGCTTTAAAAAAATATATTGAAGGGAGGAATAGATAAAGATATTCTTCCCCTCTTTTTTATGGGTAGGGTAAAAAGTATAACTTTGCATTCTGAAAAATAACAGAGATGAAACTATCAAAACTATCCTCTTTTTTATTAAGAAAAAACATCATCTTCTCGGCCAAGAGATATGGAGTTGACGCTTTAGGTGCAATGGCTCAGGGTCTGTTTGCATCGCTTCTGATTGGTACAATATTATCCACTATAGGAGAGCAAACCGGAGCACTATTTCTTGTTGAGATTGGCAATTTTGCAAAGAGTGTTGCAGGGCCGGCTATGGCTGTAGCAATAGGTTATGCCCTACAAGCACCACCATTAGTTCTATTCTCGCTGGTGGCTGTTGGTGCAGCAAGCAATTCACTTGCCGGAGCAGGTGGTCCACTTGCGGTTCTGATAGTGGCAATATTTGCAACTGAATTCGGTAAGGCAGTCTCTAAAGAGAGTAAAGTTGACATACTAATTACTCCTTTGGTTACAATAGCCATAGGTGTAGGGCTATCTTTCTGGTGGGCACCCGCTATTGGCGAAGCAGCAAATTGGGTTGGAGAGCTTATTATGTGGTCTACTAATAGACAACCTTTTATTATGGGAATACTGGTGGCGGTAATAGTGGGTATGGCACTTACTTTACCAATAAGTTCCGCCGCTATATGTGCTGCCTTAGGGCTTACGGGTTTAGCTGGAGGAGCAGCTTTAGCCGGATGTTGTGCTCAGATGGTTGGATTTGCTTTTATGAGCTTTAAAGAGAACCGTTGGAATGGACTTGTATCTCAAGGACTTGGAACAAGTATGTTGCAAATGGGCAATATTATAAACAATCCCAAAATATGGATAGCTCCCACTGTTGTTTCGGCTATAGCGGGCCCTTTGGCCACGTGCGTATTCAAAATGGAGATGAACGGACCTGCTATAGCATCGGGAATGGGCACATGTGGTTTTGTGGGGCAGATAGGTCTCTATACTGGTTGGATATCTGAAATTACAGCCGGTACCCGCCAATCCATAACCGCTATGGATTGGACAGGAATGATTTTTATATCTTTTATTCTTCCTGCTATAATAACGCCTCTAATAGGTAATATTCTACGTAAAATTGGCTGGATAAGAGAGGGAGATCTAAAACTGGCCGATTAATTATTAACCAATTTTCTATAACGGATACGTTTTGGTTCAGTATAACCAAGTTGATTTATCTTATACTTCTCATATTCACTGTAAGAACCCTCGTAAAATACCACCTCGCTATTCCCCTCGAAAGAGAGGATATGAGTACATATACGGTCTAAAAACCAGCGATCGTGACTTACAATAACGGCACATCCTGCAAAACTATCTAAACCCTCTTCTAGAGCTCTAAGAGTGTTAACATCAATATCGTTAGTAGGTTCGTCAAGTAATAGTACATTGCCCTCTTCTTTAAGTGCCATGGCAAGTTGAAGCCTATTTCTCTCGCCTCCGGATAATACTCCGCACAGTTTCTCCTGATCTGCACCGGTAAAATTAAATCGGCTAAGATAAGCGCGAGCATTAACGTCTTTACCTCCCAAACGTATTAACTCATTACCCTGACTAATTACCTGATATACGCTTTTTGAGGGTTCAATATCCTTATGCTGTTGATCAACATAGGCTAATTTCACGGTTTCTCCAACATCGAAAGTTCCTTTATCAACCTTTTCCACACCCATAATGAGGCGAAAAAGAGTTGTTTTACCGGCTCCATTTGGTCCTATCACACCCACTATACCGTTAGGTGGTAGAGAGAAGTTTAAGTTATCAAAGAGTAAATGATCGCCAAAAGCTTTTGCTACTCCCTTAGCCTCTATTACTTTATTTCCAAGTCGTGGACCATTGGGTATATATATTTCTAATTTCTCCTCTTTGCTTTTAATATCTTCATTAATTAATTTATCGTATGAGTTAAGACGTGCTTTGCCTTTGGCTTGTCTGGCTTTTGGGGCCATACGTATCCATTCTAACTCTCGTTCCAGGGTTTTACGACGTTTACTTGCCTGTTTCTCTTCAGTAGCCATACGTTGTGACTTCTGTTCAAGCCAACCGGTATAGTTTCCTTTCCATGGAATTCCCTCGCCGCGATCTAACTCAAGTATCCAACCGGCTACATTATCTAAAAAATAACGGTCGTGAGTAACTGCAATCACTGTACCGACATACCGCTTAAGATGCTGCTCTAACCAATCTATGCTCTCAGCATCAAGATGGTTAGTGGGCTCATCCAGCAACAATATATCGGGCTGCTTCAATAACAAACGGCACAAAGCCACCCTACGACGTTCACCCCCCGACAAAAACTCTACATTTTTATCTTCCGGCGGACACCGTAAAGCATCCATAGCCTGTTCAATTTTATTATCAACATTCCAAGCATCAGTGCTATCTATAATATCCTGAAGTTCAGCCTGACGCTTCATCAAAGCGTCCATTTTGTCTGAGTTCTCGTAATATTCGGGCAGTTCAAACTTTTTGTTCACCTGATCATATTCGGCAAGAGTATCATAAATCTCCTGCACACCCTCCATAACTATCTCTTTTACACTCTTAGCCGGATCAAGAACAGGTTCTTGCGGCAGATACCCAACAGTATAACCGGGCGAAAACACCACATTCCCCTGAAAACTTTTCTCAATTCCGGCTATTATTTTAAGCAGTGTGGATTTACCAGATCCGTTAAGACCTATTATACCTATCTTAGCTCCATAGTAAAATGAGAGATAGATATCTTTAAGAACCTGCTTGTTATTCTGGAAGGCTTTGCTTACGCCAACCATAGAAAAAATGATTTTTTTATCGTCTGTATTTGTGGCCATTATTGAGTCTTAATATTGTTTTGTTTTAATGGCCACAAATATAATCATTTTAAGCGACGCCCCAATATGAAGAACTATTCGTTTATTAAAGTGGGTGCTACTATACGTATATAAAATATACCACCTGCCACAGTTCTTTCTCCACTTTGGAATCTTACTTTTATATTACTCTTATCTTGAAGCATAGAGTCAGGTATAGCATATTCAACATTTACAAACTCACTCTTACCCCACTTACGCGATATGTTTTCGCTAATAAGTTTAACTCCATCAATAAGTATATCGAAAGAGCGGTTACGGTCTGTCTCATTACCCCAGTAACGCACCATTAGTGAGAGATCTGTTCTGCCTTGAGTATCCATTGTATACTCAAAATATCCGCCGTTTCTTGCATCGCGCCAAGCCTCACCCTCATAATTCCCTGAATTGGAGTTTACTGATTTCATTAGATGATCCACCTCGGGTTGCTGTTCTCCGGTTGATATGGCATCTAATGTACGGCGATCAAGTGCTAAAAGCTCCTCCTCTTTTGCTTTTAAACTCTCTTGATAATTAACGTATTCCATAGCTGTCATTGTAAGATAGTATATGGAATAACGGCTATCATGTATACGATAAAAAGGCATAAGAGTAGCATTGTCCCATTTCTCATTGAACAGCCCGGATATGGTAAAACTATTTTTATCTCCTTGAACAGGCTTAGCACTATCTAATGCTCTCTGAATGTCGGTCTTTGTTCCTACAATGTATGGAGCATTAAATGTAGAGACAAGTGGCCCCGATGCTATATGAGCCCATCTGGAATCGTTAGCCACAAGCCCATTCATGTTTTCTGTTCCGGTTTTTACACCCAGAAGAATGGGGCCGCGTTTTATGGCTATATAGTTAGGAACATTGCGTAACTCTTCTACTTTCATTTTCATCTCCATCTGAATATCTATAACGTCTCCATCGTTCCATAATCTATCTATCACTACATATTGAGAGGGTTTAAAACCTGAGGCGTAATCTTTTCCATCACAGAGCATACTAACTCCCGATTCTCCTCCCCATTCCGGATAGCGAATATATATCTTCATCTTAACAGGTTTTTTCACATTCACAGTAATGCGGGAGCTCTCCTCATCAGGAAAAGAGGTCTGTTGTGTAATAATAACTTTTTTCTTACTCCAATTAAGTTCAGATGCAATGAAAAGATTCACATAAAGATCATCGTCATAGTGTGTATAGATGAATTCACCATATTTGCAATGATTCTCCATTCCCGATCCAACGCAACACCACATAGCACTATTGGGTTGGGAATATACTCTATAATGAGCCGGTCGGGCCGGAGTAAAATATACATATCCGCCATGTAATGGATGCTGGGTAGACAAAATATGATTATAGAGAGCTTTTTCATAAAAATCTGCATACTTTGCGTTAGAGTTCATGCGAAACAGATCTTGAGAGAGTTTCAGCATATTATATGTATTACAAGTCTCCGGACCTTCACGCTCCTCTACATAACTGAAATAGTCATTATTATCGGGGAAATGTTCGCGACGGCTGTTACCTCCAAATGCTATAGAGCGATAATTAACCACTCTATCCCAGAAAAACTCAGCAGCTTTTGTGTAGTTTTCATCGCCTGAGACTTCGGCTATTCTAGCATATCCTACTGCTTTCGGTACCTGAGTATTGGCATGTCGGTTATCAAGATTATCAACCCCTGAAACCATAGCATCGAATAATTGATGGTGAGTAAAACGTTTGGCCGTTTTAAGATAAATCTCTTTTCCTGTTATCTGATAAGCATCGGCGTAAACCTCTGACATACCACCAAATTCAGTACCAACCATTCGCTCCATCTGCTCTTCTGAAAGAGGCTCCACAACCGATACCCCCCAGTCACATAGCTTCAAAAACATTTTTTTAGCCTTTTTGTTACCGGCATACAGCCAAGCGTCTCGCAGACCTGCGTACATTTTGTGAACATTATACCAAGGTACCCAGTAGGAACTTATTACTCCTACATTACCGCTTTTTATATCGTTCCATAACTTATCGCTGCCCGGTACACCACCAATATATCCGTTACCGTTAGCCTTTTGACAACGGTCAAGTTCGGAAAGTATATAGTTCATTCTTGCCTCACATTGATCATTACCAGTAGCGGCTACACTCATAGCCAGTGCCGATAGGTAGTGGCCACCTACATGTCCGTCTAATCCCTCCCAATTCGGGAATAATTCGGCTTTGGGCTCCAGCCCGGCCTCCTTTAGAAACGGTGCCAATAGACGATCAACATCGTACTGTAATAGCACTCTTATATTTAACTCTTGCGCATGTTTAAATGGACCCTCTAAAAGTTTCACATCGCCCAAGGGAAACATATCACTGTAAAGTTTATCTTGCGATACAGCTGGTATAGCTACTCTTAAAGTGAGCAGAGTAACTACCAATACATTTTTTAAATTTATCTTGATCATAGTAAATAAAAGGTTATATGAGAATATAACTGCGAAGATAATTAAAATATTTAGCCTAAAAAACATACTCTACACTTTAGTTTAAGATTAACCCTCTTTTATTTAGTAAATTTGCTGGGCTATTTTAAAACAATTAAAAAAAATGATCAAAATAGTAGAGGTTTTTTCTAAAAGAGACAAAAAACGTTTTTTAAAATTTCAGATTGATCTGTATAAAGATTGCCCATACTACGTTCCCGACTTAATAAAAGAGGAAATGAACAGATTCAATCCTAAAAATAACGGAGCGTATGCATACGCTGAAAGCAGACTTTGGCTTGCAGAGATTGATGGGAAGGTGGTGGGACGTATAGGGGGTATTCTTAATAAAGCGGCCAATATAAAGGATAATGTTCGCCAGTTACGTTTTACACGTTTTGATTTTATAGACGATTATAGAGTATCTAAAGCACTATTCGACACGGTTATCAACTGGGCAGAGGAACTTGGCATGAATGAGCTGATAGGGCCATTGGGCTTCTCTAATCTTGATAAACAGGGCATGTTAACAGAGGGTTTCAATGAACTGGATATGTATATAACTCTTTATAATTATCCCTACTACATTAATCACATGAAGAAATTGGGCCTTATTAAAAAATGGGACTGGAAAGAGATGAAGATTAATGTACCTGAAAAAATACCCGAAAATGTTGAACGTATGGCTGAAATTGTATCGCAAAGGTACGGATATTCCATAAAGCGTTTTAAATCAATGAGAGAGGTAAAACCCTATTTAAAAGATGCTATGAATATAATCAATTTGGCATTTATCAATCTGGAGGGGGTAGTACCTATTTCGGAAAAACAGATTAAGAGTATATCAAATTTGATTATGTTGGTTGGGCGGCCGGAGTACTCAATTATGGTAATTAATAAATATGAAGAAATAATAGGTTTTGGATTTTTTGCTCCCTCTATTAGCAGAGCCATACAAAAAAGTAAAGGGCGAATGGGGCCATTAACAATTTTAAGATTACTGAGCAACTTGAGAGATCATACTCATATTGATCTATATATGGTGGGAGTAAAGCCTGAAGATCAAATGAAAGGTCTGTTTTCTCTTATATTAAAGGAGAGTATAAGCAATCTGATAAAAAATGGAGCTACCGATACTGAAACCGGACCTATGCTTGAAAGTAACTCTAAAATTCATAACGTATGGAAACATTTTGACTACAGATACCATAGAAGTCGCCGTTGTTTTCATCTATTTCTGCCAGAAAATAGACTAAATTCTTAAATTATTGTTGTTTTTTTTAGAAAAAGAGAACAATTTATCGAAAGCATTCATATATTTGCAATACATTATGA
>DASRNO010000071.1:0-4233 GCA_035647375.1 Bacteroidaceae bacterium | reverse complement strand
TTATAAATATGGTCAATATTATTAAAAGACTCTGATAGAAGAAAAACTAGTAGTTAATGCACTCTGTTCACAAAAATTGAATTAATTTAGCACTAGCTAACAAACAGCGTCTTTTGAATAAATAGTTACAAGAAGGAGTCTACAACATTTGTATGTGGTATTCATCGGGGGCGCTTATTAAAACATCAATGAAAGAGCTAGAAAATATTTATGTTATTATTTTAAAACTTTCTTCTCTGGCTATTAACAATAAAAGTTCGGACAGGGAATTATCAGACTCACTTGCCGCTCTTAACGAAAAGGAGTGGACTGCTCTTTATAATTGTTTATCAAAACTGGGGGTTTCTCTATTGGTCTTACCGATTGTTCTTGAAAAAAACCGTAATGATATACCCAAAAATATAATGCATCAATGGGTATACCGTTATCAGGCATACGAAAGTACTTATAATAATAGAGCTAAGCTTATTGTCAGTCTTTGCACTTTCTTACGAGAGTATCATTTTAACCCTATATTGATGAAGGGTATGTCTATTGGATTGGATTATCCTCGACCAAATGAACGTGAATGTGGCGATATTGATCTCTATTTTGGCGATGACAGGGCACGTTTTGATGAGTTTATGACTCTGCGCGGATTTATAACTGAAGATACAACCGGTAAACACTCTCATATAACTGCTTACGGAGAGATTATTGAGAACCACTCTTCTTTTTTGGATTTGGATACGGGCGATAAGCAGAATTTGATTTTGGAAAGATATATTAAAAAACTTCTTAAAAAAGAGGGAACATATACTGATGAACGACTAGTGGGAGTAAATCAACTATCATATAATGCGGAGGCTCTTTTTTTTCATCGTCATGCTGCTGTTCATTTTGCAGGAAAGGGGATTACTTTACGTTACATGTGTGATTGGACGGCTAGGATTAACAAACATTGGGAAAAGATGAATTTTGATGTTTTGATAGATATGTGGCAAAAGAGCGGACAGATATATTATGTGGCCTGTTTTCATGAGCTTTGTGTTCGTTATATGGGAGTAGACCCATTGCTTGTAGAGTTTCCCGAGTATAGTCGTCCCTCTGAGAAGCTGATAAGAAAAATGCTGTTGGAGATGCTCAGTCCTATTTATTCAAAAAATTTAAGTCTGAAAGGTTTAAAAGGTTTGATAAATAAAACGGAGATTTTAATACGTCAACCATGGAAACATAGGCTTGTGTATAGGAGGCCCTATTTTAAAGTGTTTTTTAAATTGTTGGCAAAAAATCTTATAACTAAAGAAGATTAGCCGGAGCAGAGCTTTATATAATAATAATTCGAGTACTTGATAACCTCGTTAAAAACAAGAGTATGAAAAAAATATCGGTTGTATTAATGTTTTTAGGTACGCTCTTCTGCGTATGCCTTATAGCGTCAAATTTTCTTGAGACAAAAGTGATTCAGCTGGGTGTAATAACAGTTACTGCCGGAATGTTGATCTTTCCAATATCTTATATACTTAATGATTGTATTGTAGAGGTGTGGGGTTACAAAAAAGCCAGATTGATTATATGGTTGGGATTTGCAATGAATTTTTTGGTTTTAATTTTTGGAGGTCTTGCCGCCCTGTTACCATCACCCGATTATTGGGAAGGCGAGGAGGCTTTCAATTTTGTTTTTGGACTGGCACCGCGAATAACTTTAGCCAGTTTGGCGGCATTTCTTATCGGCTCGTTTTTGAATGCATATATTATGAGCCGTATGAAAGTGGCAACAAAGGGGAGAGGTTTCTCTCTAAGGGCTATTCTATCTACAATTGCGGGCGAGAGTGCCGATTCAATAATATTTTTTCCCATAGCTTTTGCCGGATTGATGCCATTTAATGAACTTGTAAAGATGATGATTGTACAGGCGTGTCTTAAAACGCTATACGAGATTATAGCACTTCCTATAACTGTAAGAGTGGTGAAAATAGTGAAAACAAAAGAGGGCATAGATGTGTTTGACGATGGAATTTCTTATGGAATATTTACTATAAAAGATCTTTAAGCCAAATCCAGCCCAAAAATATCCTCAAGAGTTTGTAATGATTCGTTTGATTTTTTTAAAGATTGATACTGTTCTGATCGGCTCATAATTCGAGAATTCTCTTTCGATTCGTCTATCTCTATAGTCATAGAGATGGAGTTATTGTTGAAAACTGTACGAATATATTTTAAAATTTTACTTTTATGGGAGATAAAATCTTGTGCCGCCATCTGATTTTGTATAACAACCTTAATATGGTTTTTGGATAATAATTGTGGAGCTGTTATAAGCATGCGATTGGCTAACGGAGTATCTTCTGATTTTAATTTCATGGCATACTCTTTCCAATAATATTCGAGCATGTCGGGTGTGAGATTCTTTTTAACCTTGTTATTGTTCTCTACTAAAATAGGTGTCGGTTCTTTTTGAGTATTATCTGAAGAGGTGTGTTGTGGAGTTTGGCGTATTGATGTAAAAAGCTTATCATCACTTATTTTGGGAATTTCTCGTGATTTAACTCTTTGAGTTGTTTCCCGACTTATCGGACTGTTTTGGATGTTTGTTTCTGGATCGCTCTTAACAGTTGTTGTTGTAGTTGGATTTGAATTATTCTCTTTATTAAATAAGGGTTTAATCTTCTTGGTGTTCT
This sequence comes from Bacteroidaceae bacterium, assembly GCA_035647375.1. Classification (GTDB taxonomy): domain Bacteria; phylum Bacteroidota; class Bacteroidia; order Bacteroidales; family Bacteroidaceae; genus Colenecus. The sequence goes on along the minus strand of DASRNO010000071.1, from coordinate 1,573 downwards.
GCCCGGAAGGGTGTTTTTTGTCTTGTGACGATAATTGGGCAATTTGAATAAGAGAGAGTTCTATGTAAAGACGTTTATTTTTACTGGAACGATAATTTAAATCACAATCGTTACATAATTTCATGGCCCTGATTAAAAAATCGGGTTTACAATAGGTTGCTTGTTCTATGTAACGCTTTTGAATCTCTATGCCCACTCCTAACAAAGGTAGAGTAGAGGAGTCGCGACTTACAAGAAGATTGCGGAAATGAGAGGTAAGTCCGTTGATAAAATGGCTTCCATCGAAACCTTTTCCCAACACCTCGTTCAAAAGAAGTAGGCTATCCGGAATGAGCCCCCCAAGCAACATCTCTGTTAGCCTGAAATAGTAGTTGTAGTCTAAAATATTTAAATTTAGAATGGTACTCTGATAGGTTACATTACCCTGTGTGAAACTTACCACCTGATCAAAAATGGAGAGGGCGTCACGGAGTCCGCCATCGGCTTTCTCTGCTATGATTTCTAAAGCATCGGGATGGGCGGTTATATTTTCTTGTTCTGCTACGTATGCCAGATAGGCGGCAATATCACTATAGCTTATCCGGTTAAAGTCATATATTTGGCAACGCGATAAAATGGTGGGAATAATTTTATGTTTTTCGGTGGTTGCCAGAATAAAGATAGCGTATGAAGGTGGCTCTTCTAAGGTTTTAAGAAAAGCATTGAAAGCCGAAGAGGAAAGCATATGGACCTCGTCTATTATGTAAACTTTGTATTTTCCGTTAATAGGAGGTATGCGGACCTGTTCTGTGAGAGTTCTAATATCATCTACAGAGTTGTTACTGGCAGCATCAAGCTCGAAAACATTATAAGAACGGGAATCGCTATCAAAGGTTTTGCACGATTCACACTGGCCACACGGCTCGCCGTTTTCATTACGATTTAGGCAGTTAACAGTTTTTGCAAATATTCTGGCGCAAGTAGTTTTCCCCACCCCTCTGGGCCCACAAAATAGATAAGAGGTGGCTAATTTCCCTGAAACTATTGCATTTTTAAGTGTTGTTGTTAAAGCATCTTGGCCAACTACACTATTGAATGTAGTGGGACGATATTTTCTTGCTGATACTTTATATGCATTCATAAATTAAAACGATTCCATTTATTGCCTCTCTGCAAATATACAAATTTTACTCTTAGCGGGCGGAGATAAAAAATAATAATATAACTTTGTTGTTAAGCAGTGTTATTGTTAAATCAAGAGAGTATGAGTAGTTTTTTTCAGATAGTATGGCAGGCTATGCGCAAAAATAAATATATTTTTGTGCTAGTGACTTTCATACTTATTATTGTTTTTTTTGATGAGAATAATTTAATAAAGCGAACTTCTCAGAAAAGAGAAATAAAGGCGCTTAATGAGGAGATACAGAGATATCAGACTCAAATTAATGATGGTGAAAAATTGCTTGAGGATTTGGAAAGCGATACTCTGCTTAGAGAACGTATAGCTAGGGAAAAATATAATATGCGAAAGGATGATGAGGATATTTTTGTGGAGAGATAAATATGAATAACTTGAAAAAAAACAATTCAATAT
>DASRNO010000070.1:0-8455 GCA_035647375.1 Bacteroidaceae bacterium | reverse complement strand
TTTTCAGAGAGAATAACAACTCACCGTCACTGTCGTGTACATTAATCTTATCTTCTCTAAGTAGCCATCCTAATCCAAGATAAAACTCCTTTTGTTTCAACTTGGTAATTTTTATAATTTCTTTATAAGAGAGTCTATCTTCTCCTTCAAGTGTACGCCAAATTAATCCAGCGAATTCACCAACTAAACTTGCTTGCATTTTTCTTATTTTTTTATGGTTCATAATAAATATAACATTATATTTTATAGTTTTAGATTAAAACTGTTCTAATTACTCTATTTAACTACTTTTCAAAAGTAGGCTTTTAAAAAACTACTCCTCTGCAATCGGACTCATGTTAGTATATACATTCTGAACATCTTCGTCTTCCTCCAGACGATCAACAATTTTATCTATTATCTCACGTTGCTCTTGCGATACATCTTTAAGATCGTTCGGAATACGCGTAAACTCTGCTGCCTTTACCTCAAAATCATTCTCTTCAAGATATTTTTGTATCATCGCATAAGATTTGGGATCGCCATACAAAGTTATCTCTTTCTCCTCCTCATCAAAATCATACTCATCCTCTACCCCTAAATCGATAAGTTCAAAAATAAGATCCTCTATATCTATACCCTCTTTTTGAGAAATAGTAAACTGGCACTTATGAGCAAAAATAAAATCAAGACTGCCCGTTGTTCCCAATGTACCTCCATATTTATTAAAAACAGAACGCACATTAGCCACCGTACGTGTAGTATTATCGGTAAGAGTTTCAGTATAAATAGCTACTCCATAAGGGCCATAACCCTCATAACTCATCTCTTTATAATCTTTCTGATCCTTGCCAAGAGCATTTTTAATAGCTCTTTCAATATTGTCTTTAGGCATATTTTCATGCTTAGCTGTGGCAATTATGGCTCTCAATGCCGGATTTGTTTCCGGATCAGGACCACCAGCTTTAACTGCTATTGAAATTTGTTTACCAATTCGGGTAAAAGTACGGGCCATATTAGCCCATCGTTTCATTTTTCTTGCCTTTCTAAACTCAAATGCTCTTCCCATAGCGAAATCTATTTTATTATTATCTTAATCTTGCTGACAACTGATTCTCAAATACACCTATAATTTTGCCCATAATATTTTCTATCTGACGTTCTGTCAAAGTCTGTACTCTATCCTGTAACAGAAATCCCACAGCATAGCTTTTCTTGCCCGGTTCAAGATTTTTACCTTCGTAAACATCAAAAAGAAAAACATCCTTAAGCAGCTTACCTCCGGTTAAATATGCAAGTTGCTTGATATCGGAAAACTTTATGTGCTTGTCAACAAGAAGAGCTAAATCACGCCTTACTATTGGAAATTTAGATAATTCTTTATATTCAACTATCACATTATTAGAGGCTTTCATAAGTTCATCCCAATCCAAATCGGCATAAAACACCTCTGTCTCTATCTCGAAACGTTTTAATAGATTAGGCTGTACAACACCAAGCCAAGCAAAAGGCTCTCCGTTCTCTTTTAAATATCTTAATCCATTTACAAATATGTTATCAGAAAATTCCTCTATTTTATATTTTTTCGTAGATAATCCAATACGTTTTATAATATTCTGTACATGCGCTTTCATCAAAAAAACAGTAAAAGGTTCTTCGGGATGCGCCCACGACGATGATATTTTTTGTCCCGTTAACCAGAGACCCAATCTGTAGTGTTCCGAATAGGCATCCAATGGATCTTTATTCCCTTTTCCTGTCTGAATATTTTTAGAGTTATCTGTTGGTGCATTAAAAAAATAGCATTTACCAAATTCAAAAAAACTCAAGTTAGAATTTTGTCTACAAATATTATAAGATATACTCTCAAGCCCACCAAAAATTAGTGTCTGGCGCATAACATTCAAATCAGAACTTAACGGGTTCAATAACCTAACTAGTCTATCTTCATAATAAATTCCGGTATTTTCATAGTAGGCAGACTTAGAAAGAGAATTGTTAAGAATTTCACTAAAACCACATCCTACAAGCTGTTCCGAAATAATATTTTGAAGATGGTAATAATGGTCGGCCTCTCCCTGTTCTGTTAGACTTAAGTGTAATGAGTTGTCAAATTCAATATTGTTATATCCATATATTCTTAATAATTCCTCTACCACATCGCAAGGACGCTGAACATCTATCCGGTAGAGAGGCACCTCCACTCTTATTCCTTTAGCAGTTTCGGCCTCAATGGTCATTCCAAGAGTTACTAAAATCTTTTTTATACTCTCTCTATCAATAACTTTACCCAACAATCTGTCAATATATAGATATTCAAGATCAATTTTAGTCGGTATAAGAGGTGTAGGATATACGTCAGATATAGGCATTGATATCTTCCCTTCCCCAAGCTCCTTAATAAGAATAGCTGCTCTTTTAAGAGCATATATAACACCCTCGGGATCTACTCCACGCTCAAAACGAAACGAAGCATCGGTATTCAACTGGTGACGACGAGCGCTTTTTCTCACACTAGTTGGATTAAAATAGGCACTCTCTATAAATACATTTCGGGTCTGCTTGGTTGTACCCGAATCGGCACCACCCAAAACCCCGCCTATACACATAGGAGCAGAGCTATTACATATCATAAGATCGGAGTTAGAAAGTTTTATATCCTCTCCATCTAATGTTTTAAAAGGAGTGCCCTCCGGCACAGTCCTAACAACTACTTTACGCCCCTCTATACGATCAGCATCAAAACAGTGCAGTGGTTGGCCATATGCATGCATTATATAGTTAGAGACATCTACAACATTGTTAATGGAACGAACACCTATTGCCTCAAGTCTCTTTTTAAGCCAATCCGGACTCTCTTTAACAGTTATATCGGTTAGGGTTACACCAGCATAGCGAGGAGAAAGATTGGGTTCCACAATCTCTATATCAATTTTGTACTGCTCGTTATCAACACTAAAACCATCAATTGAAGGACGTTTTAACTCAGTATTGTATCCATTCTGAATAAGCCACGCATAAAATTCTCTGGCCACTCCCCAATGCGAACAAGCACTAGCATGGTTAGGAGTTATATCCACCTCTATTATATGGTCCGATTCTATTTTAAAGTATTCCGCAGCGGGCGTTCCCTCTACAGCATCAGGAGAAAGAACCATTATACCCAACTGGTCGGATCCAAGCCCAAGCTCCTTTTCAGAGCAGATCATTCCGTGCGACTCTTCGCCACGCAATTTTGATTTTCTAATTGTGAACGATTCATCTCCATCATATATAACCGAACCTATTGTGGCCACAACAACCTTTTGTCCGGACGCAACATTTGGTGCGCCACATACTATAGGAACAATCCGGTCACCACCCAGGTTTACCTTGGTAACATGCAGATGATCAGAGTTGGGATGAGCTTGGCAGGTTATTACCTCTCCAATTACAAAGCCTTTCAATCCTCCTTTAAGAGATTGTACCTGCTCTACGCTACTCACTTCCAGACCTATCGAAGTAAGAGCATCAGCTACCGATTGAGGATCCAGATTAAAATCGACATACTCTTTTAACCAATTATACGAGATATTCATCTTATAATTTAATTCTTGCTTTTTCAACGCAAAAATACAAAGAATAGACGGTAATATTATATAACAGCACTAAAAAATACCTACTAGAATCGTTGTAACAACTTATATGGCATCTATATGTAGAAAATTAAGTAAAAAATGAATTAATAAGGGATCTCCCCATCAAAAGATTCAGATATCAGTGGATCGTCTACATTAATATTATCATTCATTTTTGAACCCATTATCATAGTATCATTCCCTTTACGATTACGAGTTCCCAAATTTTCAAAACGGGCAAACTCTCCCTGAAAAGAGAGACGCACATCACCCACCCCTCCGTTACGGTGTTTGGCTATAATTATTTCGGCAATACCACGTAAGTCAACATGTTTATCATCCTCGTAAATTCTATAACACTCCGGACGATGAATAAAGCAAACAATATCAGCATCCTGCTCAATAGCTCCCGATTCGCGCAGATCACTAAGTTGAGGCCTTTTGCCTTCGTATCCTTCACGGGCCTCCACACCTCTATTTAATTGACTCAAAGCTATTATAGGAATATCAAGTTCTTTAGCAAGTCCCTTTATTGAACGTGATATTGTACTTATCTCTTCCTGACGATTACCAAATTTTATTCCACTCGCGTTCATAAGCTGTAGATAATCTATAATAATAGCCTGAACATCGTGTTCACTCTTAAGCCTAAGGGCTTTGGTGCGGAATTCGGTAATAGACAAAGAAGGAGTGTCATCAAGATAGAGAGGAGCATTCTCTAAAATTTTTATCTTTTCATCAAGTTGTCCCCACTCGTAAGGAGCCAATCTTCCACTTCTAATTTTATCGGCAGGTATCTCACAAACACTAGTTATAAGACGATTTACCAGCTGTATATTACTCATCTCAAGCGAAAATATCGCTACCGGAATATTGTTGTGAACCGCAATGTTTTTGGCCATAGAAAGAGCAAAAGCAGTTTTTCCCATAGCTGGACGGGCAGCCAATATTATAAGATCTGATTTTTGCCATCCTGATGTTATTTTATCCAGATCGTGGAATCCGCTTGCAAGGCCACTAAGACCTGTAGCGCGCCTTGAGGCTTGGCTAATTCTATCCATCGCCTCTTTCAAAACCGGATTTATCTGTGTGTAATCTTTTTTCAGATTCTGATGAGCAATCTGAAAAAGCTTGCCCTCGGCCTCCTGCATCAAATCTGATACATCGGTAGTCTCGTCGAACGCCTTTTGCTGTATATCACCCGTAAATGTAATCAAATCTCTGGCCATAGCCTTCTGGGCTATTATACGCGAATGATACTCTATATGTGCCGACGACGATACCTTACCGGCCAATTGGGTAATATATAGCGCCCCACCCGATTGTTCCAACAGGCCATCGCTCCTGAGCTGTTCAGTAACAGTCAATATATCAACAGGTCTTTGGGTTATTGACAACGATATTATGGCCTGATAGATCAATTTATGACGATAATCATAAAACGATTCCGGTTTGAGAATTTCAACCACTTTATGAAATGCATCCTGCTCAACCATCAAAGCACCCAATGTAGCCGCCTCGAGATCGAGTGCTTGAGGCTGAAGATGATTCAGCACTATTCCATTATTGCTCTCTTTACGCGGTTTATACTGTTTTTTTGGGGCGTTTATTGTTGTCATTGATTAAAAAATAAAATATCGGCGTATTCCTGTATCTGAATAGATAATACCTTTATAGAAGTTTTAAACCTATCCCGGCTCTATATTCACTATTCCCAACAAAAATAGAGAATTTAAAGAGTATTAAAAAGAGAATTAGACCATTATTATGAACAATTTATTAACACTATTAGCAACAATATTTTTTCTCCCTATTTAACAAAATCACCTTAGTATTAAAAAATATCATCATTTCTTAATATCTTTACTCTTTTATAGATAAAAATTTTATGATCACATTTCCGAACTCTAAGATAAATATTGGTCTTAACGTTATAGAGAAACGTTCCGACGGCTATCATAACATTGAATCCGTATTCTATCCGGTCAATCTACAAGACGCTCTTGAGATAAACCTGCTAAGGAGACCTATAGATGTGAAACTGATAAAGCTTGATAAAGATAGAGTTAGAAAACGGAGTGTAGAGACAGATCAATACGCTATAAATCTACTTGGATCGATCATTCCCGGTCATCCTTCTGAAAATCTTGTTGTTAAAGCTTATCTAAGATTATTGAAAGATTTTGATATCCCACCTATTGACATACATCTATACAAACATATCCCCTCGGGTGCCGGTCTTGGCGGAGGATCGTCAGACGGAGCACATATGATATCACTGCTTAATCGTAGATTCGGTCTTAGAATGACACTGTCCAAAATGGAAGAGTATGCCTCTGAGTTGGGAGCCGACTGCCCATTTTTTATAAGAAACAGGCCTGTATTAGCCACAGGAATAGGGAATATTATGGATCCAATAGAACTCTCGCTTAAGAGTTGGTCTCTATTAATTGTAAAACCAAATATAGATATCACAACAAAAGAGTCTTATGCCAATATAACTCCGAATAAGCTTAATATGCCACTAATAGATGCAATAAAAGAACCCATAGAAAATTGGAAAGATATTATAGTAAACGATTTTGAAAAAGAGGCATTTCTTAAATATCCCGAACTGAAAAAAATCAAAGAAAAGATATACAGTATAGGTGCAGTTTATGCCTCAATGACAGGTTCCGGATCGGCAATATACGGATTGTTCCAAAAACCGATAGAACATCCCAGAGAGCTATTTCCAGGACTATTTTGCCGCCAAAGAGAATTAATGTAAATATATAACCTGCCCATGAGATGCTCATTGTCAGCATCGGTTTTTCAGCACATTTACCTTCATTTATTTAAGTTCAAACCTTGCAATTATATTATATACAAGTTTTATCTTCTCAAACTCTATATTACGTTCTACTGCTTTGTCCATATTGGCAGATGTTACACTCATCTGCAATCCGGCCGTTCTGCCCCTTAGAGAATCGTCAACTCGTAAGTATACCATATTCTGACTCTCCTGTATCAATATAGCCCGCCCAATATCCTGATTGATAGAGTTGGCTATGGCCTTTGCTTTCTCCTGAGCAGCCTTCATAGACTCTATCTTTATTTCAAGCTCATATTCCTTAATCATACTATTCTCCAAACGGTCTATCGATATATTAGATATACCCAGTTTTTCAAACTCAAAAAAGATTTTACCCGCAACATTAGCATCGTTAATCAACAGCTCGTACTCCTTCATCAATTGAATATCAGCTTTTTGAATCCAATAATTTTTAAAATTACTGGCAAAATCCTTAATCTTTAAATTTTTCTCTACATCCACCCCAATCTCAACAAGTTTATTTATCATTTTCAACTCAATATTACTAAGAGTTTGATTCTTAAAATCCTTCTCATCTATAACAATATTCAGATAAATCTTGTCGGGGCTAACCATTTTTTCGGCATATCCCGTTACTTCAATATAATTCTGATCAATAAAATTTTTCTCTGCTCCCTGTATTGAATTAGTAAATACTACAAAAGCCAGTAAAAATAACGATACCAGTCTCTTCATAATAGTGATTGTTTGAGTTATAATAATATATAGAATTCAAATATAACAACGTTTTAATCTGTTTCTACCAATTTATCGGTTTTTAACGCTGATATTTACTAAACGTAAACTTATTTATAAAGGAATAAGATAGGCCGATATGATATGGCTTATCAAACCAAGCAGTACAAATAGATGAAATAGAGTGTGAATAAACTCATGTTTGGTCAAGGCATAGATAAATGCACCGGCTATATAAAATATTCCGCCAATTCCTATCCAATACAAAACAGCAACACAATCGTTTAACACCACAATATTAATAAGGGGTTTTATAGCAATAAGCATAGAGAGGCCCATAAGTACGTACGATGCAGTTTTTAGATTGTTATTTTTTTTTATCCTGCCAAAATTCAATAAAATACCAATTAGAGCAAAAAACCAGATAAGAGTAAAAAGGCCCCATCCCCACATGCCCTCTTCACGTAAAAGAATCAAGGTAATAGGAGAAAAGCTGGCAGCTATAAGCACATAAATATTCCCGTGGTCAAAACGGCGCATTGTTTTTTTTATTCCTGGCTTGTTTACATAGTGATATATAGTTGATGACAGCATACAAGCCAACATGCCAAATCCATATATAAAGAAGGCCACAGTAGCCCACCCATTATCGGCCTTTATAGATTTTCTCAACAAAATAACCGTAGCAACCACAGCTATCAGCACCCCAAAAGCATGAGTTAGATAATTCCATTTCTCTTCGCGCTCACTATATGTTTTTAACATACTCTCCTCCTTTTTAAAATAATTTTAAATCCAAATTCGTCAGTTGTTGTCGCTCAATTATTTTTTTTCTTATCACTCAATCTAATTTTGTTTTTCAAAACAAGTGTGATTAATGATGCAGCCACAAATGGAAAAGTTAATTGAGGAAAGGGTAATTTAATCATAAACAGACTAATGATTGTAGTCAAAACAACAGAAAATAGAACCCAAATTCCCTCTTTTATTTTATTACCGGCAAAAACAATCGCACATAAAACTGCATTATAACTTACTAAACCCAAATTAATGTTTTCAACAGGAATAGAAAAGGGGATGGATACAAATAGAGCCATTACTGAACCTGCAAGTCCATATAATGCTGCTATAGGCGAATTGACAAATACAGCAACAAAAAATATTACACCTGATAATAAGCTGTCTTGAAAAACAATCTGCCCATATCCTCTAAAGGCAAAACCAAAATCAATCTCGTGAAAAGCATTTGCCGAAGATGCAATTATATTCAATTCCGGTAAAAAATGATTAATTATAAATAGTATTATCC
>DASRNO010000069.1:0-16632 GCA_035647375.1 Bacteroidaceae bacterium | reverse complement strand
CTTCATGCAACTACACAGATAATTATTGTCCCCGGATATAAATTCCAGATTGTTAAAATGATGGTGACAAATTTTCATCAGCCTCGAAGCACACTATTGTTACTTGTTTCGGCTTTTATTAAGGGTGATTGGAAAAAAATTTATTATTTCGCTATATCTCGTAAATTCCGTTTTTTAAGTTACGGAGACAGTTCGCTCCTTATTCCATAATTATTCTGAAAGTGCTAGAGTAAATACGCTAATTTGTACCTGTACAGCCTCTGAAATGGTCTCTGCTAGCGATGTTATTGTGGCTCCGGTTGTGATAACATCGTCAATAATCAAGATATGTTTGCCTTTTAATTGTGAAGGAGAGTTAATCTGAAAAATACCCTCACTATTTTTCCAACGTTGAAAGCGGCTTTTTTTTGTTTGCGATGTGTTGCTGATAGTACGTGTTATAGAGTCAGTATTAATGGCTATTCCGGTAGCATCGGCTATTCCCATAGCCAGAAAATCACATTGATTATATCCTCTTTTTCTTTTTTTCTTAGCAGAAAGGGGGACCGGAACTATTAGATCTATATCTGAGAAAAATCCTTGTGGTATAAGAGTGTTAGCAGCGCAATGGGCCAGATATCTGCCTACTTCAGGATGATTGTAGTATTTAAGATGAAAAAGGAGTTGTCTATAATCACTCTCTTTTTGATAGATTAGATAGGAGACTGCACGTGTTATTGAGGGTACACCTATAAGGAGCAGTTCTGTTTTATTTAATCGTTCTTTCTTAAAATTCATAATAGGCAATGCCCTAAAACAGGATATACAGATGTAAAATTCAGATATACTAACTCTTCTGCCGCATACCATACAGTGACGCGGAAAAAGTGTATCAAATAATGAGCCAAGCCAATTCATACATTTATTCTTCGACCAAAGGAACTATTTCCCTGATAAGTGATATTTCAAAACCTCTATTTACAGCAGATCTGATCAGTTTTATGTTGTTTTGGTATTCGGTGCCACCTTTAAGAGTTTTTCTTTTAGATGAGATAAATTTTTCGAGTCTCTTAACATACTCTTCTTGATCTATTGAGTTTATGGCTTCATTGATCAGGCCTGACGGAATCCCTTTTTGTTTTAGAGCAAAAGCTATTTTCTGTCGACCCCAATTAAGAAAACGAAACTTGTCGCTGGCAAATGTCATAGCATAACGTTTTTCGTTGATAAAATTCTCTTGAATAAGCGAGCTTATTATTTGTTCAGAAACCTCTCTATCTACGCCCCATTGTACCAACTTGGAGTGCATCTGGCTAATAGAGCACTCTCTAGCTGCACAATATGCCATAGCCTTTGATAACGCCTCTTTTTCAGTCATGCTTTCTACTCGCTCTAATCATTCGTTCTTTCCCTGATATATCTTTTTTCACAACAACATCTAAAAACCCGTAGGCTTTGAGAGTGTCAACCAGATTTTCTGCAAAAATAGGGTTTATCTCAAAATAAATAGTGCCATCTGTTTTTAGATTTTTTATAGCAAAATTTGTTATGGCTGAGTAAAACAAGAGAGCGTTGTGGTTGGGTACAAATAGCGCCAACTCTGGTTCCCAATCAATTATGTTTTTATCCATTTCCAACATTTCGCTTCTTGTTATGTATGGGGGATTACTAACTATAAGATCAAACTGATTGTCACATTTTGGATTAGACAGAATATCGTACTCATGGAAATTTACGCTGGTATGGTTTATTTTGTTATTTTCCATAGCCAGAGATAGAGCTTGCGAACTGATATCCCATCCGGTTACATTCCAGTTTGGTTTTTTTGCAGATAGGGCTATGGCAATACATCCGCTCCCTGTTCCTATATCAAGTATAGAGGCATAATCTTTTATATTGTCATATAGTATCCACTCTACAAGTTCGCTAGTCTCGGGTCTCGGAATTAGGGCCCGCCTATCTACTGTAAGATGGATTCCGTAAAAATCCACCGACCCCATAACATACTGTATTGGTTCTCCTCTCTTGATACGTTCTAATGAGTTAAATAACAGTTTTTCTCTATTTGTATCTAGAACGATATTGTTTTTAAGAAAATAATCGGTATCGCAAATATCCAGTAAATCTCTACAAATTATTCTTGAGACGCTTTTAATCTCGCATGGTGAAAAAACTCCATATAAGCTGTATTTTATCTTTTCAAGGAGAAGATGCATACTCTTTTAATTTGAAACGACGAAAGTACCTGCTTTAGCACTTGCACTCTCATATATTACTCCTGATTTTGTAGCTTTTGACATATTGAATAAAGCACTCATGGAGACAGTATAGGATCCGGCAGTTGTTACAACATAGGTAAAGACCGGATCGTTTTTTAGCGGGTCAATTACTGTCTTGGAATAGGAGATGTTGTTAATTCTCCAACGGTATGTGGCTTTATATATTCCGTTACCCTGTTTGAGCACCTGCGCCTTAATAGTGATGGTATCGCCTATGCGAGGATTTTGTTCTACACAGTAAGTATATCCGTATGTTGGTGGATATCCGTAGTCGTTTCTATTACAGCCGCTAAGGGCAATAAGAGTTAATAACGTTGTAAACAATAGTGATAGGCTAATGGTTGTTTTTATTTTCATAAGTGATAATTTTTATATTATTTCAAGTGCCACTTTCATCATATTGGTGAAACTTTTTTCTCTTTGTGTAGAAGTGGCATACTCCTTTTTTATAATTTGATCGGATATAGTGCAAATGGTCAAAGCTTTTTTCCCATATTTTGCGGCATTAATGTAAAGAGCTGCAGCCTCCATTTCTACAGCTAATACTCCCATTTCTGACCAGAGATTCTGCTTACCCGATTCATCGTAAAAAACATCTGTAGAGAGGATATTCCCTACTTTAAATTTTATTTTTAGCATATCAGCAACTTTGACACCCGCTTTAAGAAGTTCGAAATCGGCTATAGGAGAGTAGTTTCCTGGAATTGAATATTGATGTCCAAAATTTGAATCTGAACATGCTCCCATAGCGAAAACAAGATCTCCTATATTAAGATCCGGGTGAAAAGCTCCGGCTGTTCCTACTCGTATTATACTATGTACATCATAAAAATTGAACAGTTCGTAAGAGTAAATACCAATAGATGGAATACCCATGCCATGCCCTTGTACAGATACTCTCTTGCCGTTGTATTTTCCAGTATATCCTAACATACCTCTGGTTTGATTATATAGCTCAGGCGATTCAAGAAAGTTTTCAGCCATAAATTTTGCTCTTAAAGGATCGCCTGCCATTATCACAACATCGGCTATTTGACCATATTTGGCCTGTATGTGTGCAGTGGGTGTCTGTTCTTTACTCATGCTATTGTATGTTTTTGTTTACAAATCTAACGAATTGAATCAGCAGTAGCAATTTTATTTATTTAAATTTGACCATCCAGTTCTTTGTAAAATTGCGATATAAAGAGTAGAAGAAATTTATGCCTTTCGGCTGCAAGCTCTTTTCCGGTGGCCGTGAGCATCAGGCCTTCCAGTTTTAGCAGTTTGTTGTAAAAATGGGCAAGAGTTGTATTAGGATCTTTATTGTTAGCGGAATAGAAAGATCTACTTTTAATAGTTCCATATTCTATTGCTCTGACAATACCTATTGCACCAATAGCATCCAACCGGTCTGCATCGCGGGTTATCATAGCCTCGTGTAGGGTTAGTTCACTGTAATTACCGTTATTGTAAGAGATATTTTGAATAATATTGATAACGGTTTCTATCTCATTGTCAGAATAATTAACCTCTTTTAGAAGAATCCTTATCTTATCAATTTGAAGGGTAGGATTGGAGAAAAGTTTTTGGTCAACACAATCGTGAAGGTAGGCAGCAGCCATAGTAATTTTACGGTTACCATTTTCGCGATTAAGAATAATATCGGCATTATGTGCTACACGAAAGGCGTGTTGGTGATTATGGCCGGAGTGGTCGGCCCCGAGTTCTTTAATAACAAAATTTCTTATAACACTCCATTTAACACTCATTTTTTCTCTTCTAAAGGCGGAGATATTATGCAGCCGTCAATATAGTTAACATATCTAATGTTTTTTCTTGATAGGGTAATGCTAACGGTGCGCCCTTTAAGGGTCAATCTATTTTCGCTAAGCCATTGTAGTGCTTGCTGAAAAATAAGATGTTCCATACGGTGTATAAGATTTTCGGTCTTTTCGGCATTGTCGCAGACCGGAACAGCTGCTTGAATTATTATTGGTCCGGTATCTAGTTCTTTATTAACAAAATGAACTGTGCAGCCTGTAATCTTAACACCATAATCAAAGGCATCTTTAATACCATTAGCACCAGTAAAGCTGGGAAGAATGGCGGGATGAAGGTTTAAAATTTTTCCTTGAAAAGTATCGATAAAAAATGGACTAAGTATTCTCATCCAGCCCGCTAAAGCAATGGTGTCAACATTATAGTTTGAAAGAGCTTTTATTATTAAAGAGTCATATTCTTCGCGGTTGTTAAAACCTTTTGAAGGGATTATTTCAACTGGTATACCGGCATTTTGTGCTTTTGATATAACACCGGCTTTAGGCTTGTTTGTAATAACCACCTCTATTTTTGCATCCAAAAGGTTATTTGCAGTGGCTTCAAAAATTGCCTGTGCGTTACTTCCGTTTCCAGAGGCGAGAATTGCCAATTTTATCATATTACACCAAGCGATATTGTTATTAAGAAAGACCTACAAATATAAAAAGATTATGTGAAGTGAAGAAACAATGCGGGAATTCTAAATCATTGTTTATGATTTGATGTAATAGAAGCAGTAAGAGCTATAATGGAGTTTGAATCTAATAAAATAGTACCATGTAACGAACGAGTAGGAGCAGGAGGAATAGATGGTATTCTTAATATAAATTGATATATTTGTTCCATGTTAGAATTAATAGAACAGTTATGAAACGTTCCACTATAGCACTTCTTTATGATTTTGATGGAACATTATCTCCCGCTTATATGCAGGAGTATGATTTTATGAAGGCCATAGGAATAAAGGATAAAGAGTCTTTTTGGCGCGATTCGTATAGTCAGGCAGTAGATCAGAAGGCTAGTACAATTCTTAGTTATATGAAACTTATGATAGATAGAGCTAAGGCTAACAATGTTAGTATACGTCGTCAGCAGTTTGTGGAGTTTGGAAAAGGGATAGAGCTCTTCAGTGGAGTAGAAGAGTGGTTTGATCTTATAAATAGAGAGGGACAGATGATAGGTGTGAATGTAGAGCATTATATAATATCGTCGGGATTAAAGGAATTGATAGAGGGTACATCCATAGCTAAATATTTTAAAAAAATATTTGCATGTTCTTTTATGTACGAAAACGATAATGCTGTATGGCCGGCGGTAGCAGTAGACTTCACATCTAAAACTCAGTTTATATTTATGATAAACAAAGGGATACACGATATATGGGACAATTCTAAAATTAATGACTCTATGCCGGATGATGAGAGACCAGTTCCATTCAATAACATGATATATCTTGGTGATGGTGAGACCGATATTCCCAGTATGCGTATTGTGAAGACAGAGGGTGGGCACTCTGTGGCTATATATAAATCTACGAGTCAGCAGAGTAGAAAGATGGCTGAACGGCTGGTACAGCGCGGTAGAGTCAATTTTGCCTGTGCCGGCAATTACACAAAAGATTCAGAACTTCATAAAATAATCAAGGCAATTATGGTCAAAGTAAAGAGCGATAATGATTTTTATGGTATGGAAAAGGAGAATCAGAGTCGTTTTGAGTAGGATTATATTTGTCGTTCTATTGTTAGTATAGTAATATTTCAACCTCCATAGTAATTCTCATTATTTGGTGTGCTGTTTTTGGTACGCATGTTCAGTTCTTTAAGTATACTGATAGCAAAGGGTAAAGCTAATAGAAAAGTACAGACATCGGCTATGGCAATAGTGGCTTCAAGCCCTGAAAGTCCATATATACGTGGAGCTATTATTACTGCCGGTAGAAAAAATATGCCTTGACGACTCATTGCCAGTAGCGTGGCTTTATACGTTCTGTTAATATTTTGAAGAAGCATATTTGTAGGCATGGTAAGGCCTACTGTGGGAAAAGCTATACACTGCCATCTCATAACTCTTGTTCCCACCTCTATAAGTAAAGGGTCTTCGTCTCGGAAAAAAGCTACAATTTGAGGTGCAAAAAAATATCCCAGAGTGCACATAATCAAAATAATAAGTGTTGAGATTTGAATGGAAAATATATAAGAATCTTTTACTCTTTTGTAGAGTCCTGCACCCCAGTTAAAACCGCATACAGGTTGAAATCCCTGCCCTAATCCGAGTATAAGAGCAAATCCAAACATCATAACTCTTGAAACAATTGAAAAAGCGGCAATTGTAGAGACCTCGTCTCCCGGCATGGAATATTTAGCAGCGGCCCAATTCAAAATAATAGTAGAAACACAACCAAGAGCCTGGCGCAAGAATGAGGGTGTTCCTCCGCCAGCCATCTCTTTAAATAGTTTTACAGATGGCAAGTAATTCTTTACTCTTATATGAACATTTCCTTTACGTTCTGTTCCCCATAATAAGAGGCACCACGATATGAACTGACTTATTAACGTTGCCAGCGAAGCACCCGATACTCCCATTTTGAGATGGAAAATAAGTATTGGATCAAGAATAATATTTAAAACAGCTCCCGATATGAGGCCGATCATGGCTAGAGATGCATTTCCCTGAAGCCTTAGTTGGTTGTTGAGCACCATTTGCGATATCATAAAGGGGGTGGCTATTAGAACAAATCTAAGATAGCTGTTGGAGTATGATATAACATTTTGTGTGGCTCCTAAAATTTTTGAAAGAGGGGAGAGAAATATAAGTCCCAGTGCAGCAATAACTACACCTACAATAATTGAAGAAAAAAATCCGGTTGCAGCCATATTTTCGGCTCCTTTGTCATTTCGAGCACCTAAGGCTCTTGATATAAAATTACCGGATCCTGCACCAAAAAAGAATCCTGCGGCCTGAATAAAGGCTTGGAAAGCAAATGATATACCAACTCCGGCTGTAGCCTCGGTGCTCAGATTCCCCACAAAATAGGCATCCACCAGATTATATATGGCGGAAACCATCATACTAATAATTGTGGGTACCGCCATTTTAAGAATCAGGCTCTTTATAGGAGCCTGAGTCATCATTTCGTATTTGACTATTCGTTTATGTTCGTCTTCTATAATCTTATTCATTTATACTTTTATCTGGCATCGAAAAAGAGTATAATAATAAAACCTATAAGTAGAGAATAAGTGGTTAATTTTTCATGCCCATGCCCATGACTTTCGGGAATCATCTCATCGCTGATAATATACAACATGGCTCCTCCGGCCAAGGCAAGCATAACAGGTAATGCAGCTTTAGAGACATTACCAGCCAGATAGCCGGTGAGTGTGCCTATTACTTCAATTACAGCGGTTAAAGTGGCAAGTAGAAACGTACGCATTTTACTTACACCAGCCATTCTAAGTGGAGCTATTAGTATCAATCCTTCGGGTACGTTTTGTAAAGCTATACCGAAAGTAACGAGCCATGCTTTATCAAGGTTTTCGGGATTCCCCCCAAAACCAACTCCTGTGGCAACACCTTCGGGAAAATTATGGATAGCTATGGCTAAAAAAAACAGAATTGTTTTATCCAGCTTTGTGTTGTGTCCGTGCTTTTCTATATCCACTCCTGTAATACGATGCAGATGAGGGGTAAATTTATCTATTATGTTTAACATATACGCACCCGCAAGAATACCCAGAGCAATTTTCCAAAAACCAGCAATTCCAACTGTTTCGGTGGCAGGTAAAATAAGTCCCAGAATGGCTGAAGCCAACATTACTCCAGCAGCTAGCCCTATCATCACATCATTCCATTTGTGTGACACTCTATTTATTATAAGGCCAAGAACGGCACCAAAAACTGTAGCCAGAGATATTGCTCCGGCTGCTATTAACATTTCTACCATCTATATGTTGTCATTTGATCTATATGGGAGTTAGTAATGAAAGAGAGATGTTTATCTATTTCGGATTCTGCAAAATCGATAAACACTTTAGCGCTACGTCCAAGCAGATCAGTATTGATATTGGAATCGCGCAGTAGTAGCGAACTCATAATGCAGAATGAGGCCATTTCATAAAGTCTACGTGAGTGAAAATCAGTGTACTCCTGATTTTTTGCCTCTATTACCATATCTGTAGCTAGAGTAAATTTAATGTTCATAGCTTCAACTCTTTTTTTCAGAGGTACAAACTCTTCTAATAGAGTACCAAAATCGAAATCGGCAAGAAAAGCCGAATAAGATTTGTTAGTAATATAGCGTATGGCTGCCACAACCTGAAGCTGAGTAGTACCCTCGTAAATAGAGGTTATCCTAGCATCGCGATATAGCCTTTCACAGGTGTAGTCACGCATAAAGCCAGAACCTCCGTGAACTTGAATACTGTCGTAAGCATTTTGGTTAGCGAATTCGCTCGATATACCTTTAGCCAAGGGTGTCATTGCATCGGCTAATTTAGAGTATTTTTTACACTCTTTTCTCTCTTCGGGAGTAAGTTTCCTTTCACGTGATATATCCTCCAGAGCTTTGTATATATCTACAAATCTTGAAGTCTCGTAAAGCAACGATCGTGAAGCTTCAAGTTTAGCCTTCATAATAGAGATCATGTTATAAACAGCCGGAAACTTTATGATTGGCTGGCCAAACTGTTTTCTCTCTTTGGCGTAACATAGAGCGGCGCGCCATGCGGCATCTGATATACCAACACTCTGCGATGCAATACCCAGACGGGCACCGTTCATAAGGGACATTACATACTTTATAAGCCCCAGGCGGCGGTTACCACAAAGCTCTGCTTTGGCGTTCTTGAATACCAATTCACAAGTTGGCGAGCCATGAATACCCATCTTGTCTTCTATGCGCCTTACCTCTACACCTCCGTTCTTTTTTTCGTAAATAAATAGTGACAATCCGCGCCCGTCGTGTGTACCCTCTTCTGACCGGGCCAAAACAAGGTGTATATCCGAGTCTCCGTTTGTTATAAAACGTTTTACACCGTTCAGTCTCCAACAATTTTCAGACTCATTGAAGGTTGCTTTCAGCATAACACTCTGAAGGTCGGAACCGGCATCGGGTTCAGTCAGATCCATAGACATGGTGGCGCCTTGCGATACCTGTGTAAGATATTTCTCTCTCTGTCTTTCATCGCCGAACTCATATATAGTATCGGCACACGATTCTAATCCCCAGATATTTTGTAGGCCTGCATCGGCTCTTGAAATTATCTCGGCCATGGCACTTACTATGGTAACCGGAAAGTTGAGACCTTGGTAACGACGGGGCAGAGCTATCCCGGTAAGACCGGCCTGGCGTGTTGCTAATATGTTTTGTTGAGTACCGCTGGCGTAAGTAACTCTTCCGTTCTCTAATTTTACTCCTTCCCTATCTACACATTCTGCATTTGGAGCTATAATCCTTTCACATATATCGCCTACAATTTCTAACACTCTGTTGTAATTATCTATAGCATCGTCGTGGTTTACAGGTGCATAATCGTAAATTTCAGCTTCGTTGAATCCGCGCTCTTTCAGTTCAACTATCCGCTTCATTAGTGGATTATCAAACTGAAGTTTTATTTCGGGTGTATCTATATAAAAATTGTTCATTTTGTAAGATTTTTGTAATGAGAAATCAGTTTAGGAATAATATCTTCCACTTTGCCAATAACAACATAATCGGCAATTGCATTAATGGGCGCATCAGGATCGTTATTGATAGACATAATAAGACTGCTCTCTTTCATGCCGGCTATATGCTGTATTTGTCCGGATATACCGCAGGCTATATATAATTTAGGTCTTACAGTAATACCTGTTTGACCAATTTGACGATCATGATCTGCAAAACCGGCATCAACCGCTGCACGGCTGGCTCCCACCTCTGCATGTAATATGTCGGCTAGAGCGAAAAGAGAGTCGAATTCTGCCTTACACCCCATGCCATACCCGCCTGCCACAACAATATTTGCTGTGTTTAGATGGTGTTTAGCCGGTTCAATATGACGTTCCAGAATTTTAATTACAATATCTTCTGGTTTGACATAATCTCTAACATCATGTTTAATTATAGAGCCTTTGTAGTTGTTATCAAGAATCTCCTTTTTCATAACGCCCTCGCGGACAGTAGCCATCTGAGGACGATGATCAGGATTTATAATAGTGGCAATAATATTGCCTCCAAAGGCTGGTCTAATTTGATATAAAAGGTCTTTGTATGTCTTATTGTTTTTTTTGTCGATATGTTCGCCTATCTCGAGCGATGTGCAATCGGCAGTAAGTCCACTCCCCAAAGCCGAAGAGACTCTGGGCCCTAGATCACGTCCAATAATTGTGGCACCCATAAGGGCAATCTGTGGCTTCTCTTGGTTGAACAACTTGATTAGAATGGCTGAATGTGGGCCGGTTGTATATGGGGCAAGCTCCGGACCGTCAAATAGATGAAGCGTATCTACTCCGTACGGGACTATCTGTTTGTCAATATTATCTAACTGGTGTCCTATTACGACAGCTTCAAGTTTACAATTAAGTTGGTTGGCCAGAAAACGTCCTTTAGTTAGTAACTCCTGGCTTACACTGGCAACTTTGTGCCCCTCTATTTCACAATAAACAAAAAGGTTATTCATAAGTTTATCCGATTGTATGATTTGAAAGAAGTTTTGATACAAGCGATAGAATATCTGCGTCGCAATCACCAAAACGCTCGCACTCCTTGGCCTGAAAACTTATACTGTTAATTGTTTTTACTTTTGTAGGTGAGCCTGATAATCCGCACTTAGCGGGATCAGCTCCAATATCGGCCACACTCCATGCAGTTACGTTACAATTTTTATTGGCCATTACTAGTTTGGCATTTTTTGGTCTACATTCGGCTGCCGAACTGTTTACAGTAACAACTAAAGGTATAGGTGCTGATACAGTCTCTACACCACCTGTAAAAACTCGTTTAATTGTTATACGGTCTTTTTTTACATTAACAATCTGTTCGGCATATGTAACCTGTGGTATACCGAGTTTTTCGGCTACTTGTGGTCCTACTTGTGCTGTGTCGCCATCTATAGCTTGCCTTCCACAAAATATTATATCGAACTTACCTATTTTTTTTATGGCTTTAGCCAATGCATACGATGTGGCAAGAGTATCGGCACCCGCAAAAAGTGCGTCGGTGAGCAGATAACCTTTGTCAACACCGTGAAATAGCCCTTCGCGTACAATATTCAAAGCCCGTTTAGGCCCCATAGTTATAATTGTGATTTGACTTCCCGGACACATCTCTTTAAGTTGTAAAGCCTGTTCAAGAGCGTTCTTGTCTTCCGGATTGAATATTGCCGGTAGAGCGGCTCTATTTATAGTGCCATCCGGGTTCATAGCGTCCTTACCCGCCATCCGGGTATCGGGCACCTGTTTAGCGAGCACTATGATACTAAGTTTTTTATTCATCATTTCTTGAGAAGTTTAGCCTGCAAAAATAGATACTATGAGAGAATGAAACAAAAAAAAGGAGCTTATATGGTATGTTTTATCCTAAATTAGAGGAATTTTTGCACAAACAAGCTGTTTGTGTGCAGAAAAGAGAAAACTTCTACCATATAGAAGTGCAAAAAGAATTGTATTATCTTTGCCTGTAAGCGATGAATTATATGATATTATGTATAGAATTGAGAATTGGATAGAGCAATTACTTATAAGTGGAGGTATTAAAGAGACACCGGCAACTATTTTAAGGTTGCTTATTCTCTTTTTTGGACTAATGGTTTTTTCGCTCTTTATGTACATTTTGTTCAAGAAGGTAATTCTAAAACATTTGTACAAGCTCTTTGAAAAGAGTTCGTTAAAATTTGAAGAGACATATGCGGACAAAAAGATGTTTAATTACCTTTCGCATATTGTACCTGCCATTATTATTAAAATATCAGCCCCAACGGTATTTGGCGATTTCCCTATAATATTGCCCTTTGTAGTAAAACTGACAAATATCTATATTGTAGTAGCTCTACTGACAATAGTATTAGCCTTGCTGAAAATAGCGGAAAAAACTCTTATGGAACATAAGAACTTTAAAAACAAACCGCTTATGAGCTATTTTCAACTTATCAGGATAATATTATATATAGTGGCTTTCATTCTTATTTTAGCCATATTATTTAACAAGACTCCGGTCTATTTGTTAAGCGCTTTCGGAGCTATGACCGCTGTTCTTATGCTTGTATTTAAAGATACTATTTTGGGTCTTGTGGCTAGCGTACAACTATCTTCTAACGACATGGTACGTGTAGGTGACTGGATTGAGATGCCTAAATACAATACTGATGGTTTTGTTTCTGCAATTAATCTGAATACAGTTAAAGTGAGGAATTGGGATAAGACAATAACAACTATACCTACTTACTATTTTATCTCAGAGGGAGTGAAAAACTGGAGAGGTATGTTTGAGTCAGGTGGTCGTAGAATAAAACGATCATTATTGATAGACACACACACGGTAAAATTTATCGATAGCCAGACAAGAGAACAGTATAAAAAAATTCATCTTATATCGGACTATATCAATCAACGCCAACAGGAGATAGAGGATTATAATGATAGAGAGAATATTGATGTTTCTGTTCTTATAAATGGTCGTAGGATGACAAATTTGGGAGTATTTAGAAAATATATAGAGTGTTATCTTAAAAACCACCCTTATATTCAACAGGAGATGATAATATTGGTCAGGCAGCTTGCCATAGACGATAAAGGTGTACCGTTAGAGATATACTGCTTTACATCAACAACAAAATGGGTGGAATACGAATCTATTCAATCTGATATTTTTGATCATCTCTTGTCGGCCGCATCATTTTTTAATTTGAGTATATTTCAGCAACCATCGGGGAAAGATATATCGTTTTCTATAGATAAGTTTGTGGATAATTTTAAAGAGAACAATTGAGACTTAGAAATAAAAAATAATTAACAAAAAAACAGGGGTAGAAGATGAAAGTTTTTTTTAGTGGAATCAGATTAATGGTGTTTATTATATCGTTTATCTTCATATTCAACGTGCAAGAGATCTCTTCACAGACTCTATGTACAGATTTGAATACGGAACAGTACACGGGTGTTAAAGAGGGTTTTAGATATGAATTATGGAACCAGAACGGGCAGGGAACAGGATGTATGATATTGGGAGAAGGGGCTCTTTTTAAAGGGCACTGGGAGGGCATTCTCAATTATTTGGCTCGACGCGGTCTGGAATATGATGAGACAGAGACACATGATCAGATAGGTAAATTCTACGCCGATTATGATTGTGATTATAGACCTACAACCGAATCGGGTAACTCTTATCTTTCAATATATGGATGGACCGTAGATCCTCTTATAGAATTTTATATTGTTGAAGATTGGCGAAATTGGATACCATCTATGGCACATGGTGTACAGTCTAAAGGCACGCTTAGTGTAGATGGTGGTATATACGATATTTATGTGAGTACAAGAATAGAACAACCCTCCATACAGGGTACCGCTACATTTGAACAATATTTCAGTATACGCAGAGATACAAGAAACAGTGGTACGATTAGTATTTCGGAGCATTTCAAAAAGTGGGAATCGTTAGGAATGGAGATGGGCAATATGTACGAGGTCTCTTTTGTTGTTGAGGGGTATAAGAGTAAAGGTAGTTTTGAATTTAAATCTCTGAATGTGTATGTCGAGTAACAATGGCTCTGAGAACCGGCTTAAAGATCTTTTAGCTTTTTCGTTGGGTATTATGAGTGGCGAAGATGGTAAAGTTTTGGTAGAGAAATATGCTGATGCCATTGATAATGTTACTCCTTACGATATGTTGAAGTTAGAGGATAGGCAGATACGTATGGGTATTACGCCTGCACAAATTAAGGGAGATATAGAGAAGATTATAAATGTCTTTTCTAGAAGTTTAGAGCGTTATAAATGGGAAAAACCGGCAAAGGAAAGCTTTCTGTATTATCTTATGCTTGAGAATGATGCATTTACTTTTCGTCTTAATCAGGTAAAAAAAATAATAAAACAGTATATCGGGCGTGAAGATGCGGAATGGGATAAATTAAGAGGTGAACTGTTACCCCATTTTGTCAGTTTTCGGGAATTTGAATATCACTATATAAAGAAAGAAAATATTCTCTTTCCATATCTTGAAGAGTGTTGGGAAAACTATCGTCCATTAAAAGTTATGTGGTCTTTACATGATGATATAAGGAGAACATTAAAAGAGCTTATTGCCCAACTTGAATCAGACAACTCTAAAAAAGTTGACGTATATAAAATATTGGGTAAGTATTACTCTCTGGTATTTAGAATGATTCAAAAAGAGAATATTATACTTTTTCCGGTAGCCACTGAGACGGTACATAAGGAGAACTGGAGTAAAATGCATATTCAGAGTTTTGAATATCCGTTTCCCTTTATTGAAACACCCAAAATACCCAACAATGTTAATGTTCAAAAAGAGAGCATAATAAAAAGTGTAGGCAATGATAAAGAGATAATTGTGGCAACAGGTCGTTTTACTATAGAGCAGATGTTGATGGTTCTAAATACTCTTCCCGTAGATATTACTATGGTAGATGAAAACAACAAGGTGTTATTTTTTAATAGAGCCAAAGATAGATTGTTTCCACGTTCTGCAGCTATAGTGGGCCGATCTGTTCAGAACTGCCATCCACCGGAAAGTGTACATATAGTGGAAAAAATTATAGAAGCTTTCCGAACGGGCAAAAGAGAAAAGGCCGATTTTTATATTCAGTTAAAAGGTAGGTTTGTACTGATTCAATATTTTGCATTGCGTAATGAAGATGGCAATTATAAGGGAGTTTTAGAAGTGAGCCAAGATGTAACAGATATACGCAGTTTACAAGGAGAAAAACGGTTATTAAACTGGGAATAATTATTAGTCGTTTTTGTGAGTTTATAGAGTTATTCTTTTAGCTGTAATTTATGGTATAGATTCTGTTTTTTTAAGTAATATTGCAAACCAACCAAACTATTTATAAAGTTTGTAGCAGTTGGTTTATCGGTTGTAATAACCACTTATGGTGTTGTTTAAGTAGTAAAAGAAAATAGTGTATACATATTGTTATTAATCTTTAAAGAGCAACTAAAATGAAAATCAATAAAAGAGTAGAAGAGGTGTTAAATAAACAGATAAATGAAGAGTTGTGGTCTGCTTATCTCTATTTATCAATGGCAGCATGGTCTGAAGATGTTGGATTTAAAGGATTTGCTAATTGGATGCGTGTTCAGTTTCAGGAAGAGACATCGCATGCTATGAAAATTTACGATTATATATTGAGTAGATCAGGACAGATAAAGCTTGAACCTATTGCAGCAGTGAAAACCTCGTGGGATAGCCTTTTGAATATGTTTGAAGAGACCTACGCACATGAATTGAAGGTAACCCAATCAATAAACCACTGCTACGAAGTGGCATTGGCAGAAAAAGATTATGCTACCGCTACTATGTTACAATGGTTTTTAGAGGAGCAGGTGGAAGAAGAGAGTAACGATCTGGAAATTATTGATATGCTTAAAATAACTGGCGAGAAAAAAGGAGGGATTTTTTATCTGGATAAAAAACTGGGTCAAAGAGTATTTGTAGACGAAACCAAATAGATTAAAACAGTAAGTTATAAATTGTACGGTAAAATGACGAGCAAGAAATTGGGTAATAAGAATTTAGTAATAGCCAAAATGCTAATATTCAAAAATGGAGCGCATATATTACAGGTTCAGCCAATCGCCAAGATTTTTTAGAAAGAGCGTTAGAATGGGTTAGTAAAGGAAACCTTAATGAATATATGAGCCGACATCGTTTTGATACGAACATCAACGAACTTAAAACTTATTTCAATAGTGTTATTGATTGGGTTTCTACGGTGTTTATTGATGTTGAAACAGAAATGCGAGGATTAGAATATGGAAGACTTTACGAAACATATCGAAATCAACCCTATAATCCGCAAACAGTTTCCGAAAAAGTAAGGGAATTATATGCAGACCCTTATGTAAAAAATAGGCGTGGCGTTTTTGAATTTATTTTAGGTGGTTTAACAGATACAAAACTTTTAGACGTTCGAGTTTTTGATGAAGCGACCAAAAAATCAGTTTATGCAAAGCAAACAGCCGAAGCAGAGAAAAACAACATATCAAATTGTTCTTTATGTGCCATCGGACACGATGCTAACAAAACGAAAATTTGGAGTTTGAAAGATATGGATGCTGACCACGTAACAGCGTGGAGCAAAGGTGGAGCAACAGACATAAGTAACTGTGAAATGTTGTGTAAAACTCATAATCGAGCAAAAGGGAATAGGTAAAAAGCAGTTTATAAAAGCAATAAAAAGCACAGAAAAGTATTTTGAAGATACAATCGAAATTAAAATCAAACAAATTAAATAATACTAGTCCATATATTTATAATAAATAATGTCAGGCAGAGTGCTAAAATTTGAAGAATAAATAAAATGAAAATGTTTGAATTTAATAAGACTACGCTTGTTATGAAACTGCTAATAAT
>DASRNO010000068.1:0-26868 GCA_035647375.1 Bacteroidaceae bacterium | reverse complement strand
GTAGCCTTATTAGGCTATATTTTTACTACATTGGCAGAAAAATTATATAAACATGTTTTAATTAGTTTAAAGTCATGAAAAGAGTTATTTTATTTAGTACAGCAGCATTGTTTTCCTTGTTGTTGGTATCACAGGATCTATGGCTTGATCCCGAATTGAATCAAGAGAACAGAGTAGAGTCGGTTTCGGACTATTTTGCTTTTGAAAATAGCAGTTTGGCATCTGAGGGTGAAAAAACCCTATCCAAGCGATATCTTTCGCTTGAGGGGGAGTGGAAGTTTAAATTTTATAATAACTTCTCAGATTATCCTCAGAATTTTTATACAGTGGGCTATGACGATGCAGAGTGGAGTGATTTTCCAGTACCCGGACTATTCGAGATGAATGGTTATGGAGATAAGATATATCTCAATGTGGGTTATGCCTGGAGAAATCAATTTAAATCTGCTCCTCCGTTTGTTGATCATAGAAACAACTACACCGGGTTATATAGACAAAATGTAATAGTACCCAAGGAGTGGTTAAACACAAATGTCTTTATACATGTGGGATCGGCAACCTCTAATCTGGCATTATGGGTTAATGGTGAATATGTGGGTTATAGCGAGGATAGTAAACTGGCTGCAGAGTTCGAACTTACACCATATTTGAAATTTGGCCAAGAGAATATTATAGCTATGCGGGTTATGCGTTGGTGTGATGGCACATATCTTGAAGATCAGGATTTTTGGCGTTTTACGGGAATTGCCCGCGAAGTTTATATGTACTCTCGTCCGGAGTCACGGATTGATGATATATCGATTAGTGCCGATTTGACTGAAAATTATAAAAATGGTGCGCTAAATATTCTGCTTACAACATGCAAGGCCGATGGTATGAGTGTAGATATAGAGCTTATTAATACTCAGGGGAAAATTGTGGATTCAAATAGTAAAAATGTCACTGATGGTAAAGTTGAGACCTATTTCAAGGTTAAAAACCCCTTAAAATGGAGTGCCGAAACCCCCAACCTTTATTCTGTTCGTTTTACTTTAAAAGATCAAGATAAAGTAGTTGAGGTTATTCAGAATAACATTGGATTTAGAAAGGTTGAAATAGTAAACCGCCAGTTGCTTGTAAATGGTAAGCCGGTATTAATAAAGGGTGTTAATAGACATGAGATGGATCCTGAGGGAGGATATGTTGTATCGGTAGATAGAATGATAGAGGATATTAAAATAATGAAACAACTCAATATTAACGCAGTGCGTACAAGCCACTATCCAAATGATCCGAGATGGTATGATTTATGCGATGAGTATGGATTATATGTAGTCGCTGAGGCTAATATAGAGTCGCATGGAATGGGTTATGGGAGATCTTCTTTAGCTAGAGATCCTATGTATGCCAAGGCACATCTGGAGCGTAATCAGAGAAATGTTAAGATCCACAAAAATCACCCCTCTATAATAATATGGTCGTTAGGAAACGAGGCGGGCGATGGAGATAATTTTGCCGAATGCTATAAATGGATTAAAGAGTATGATAGTACACGCCCTATACAGTACGAAGGAGCTATTAATTCCGATCATACTGATATAAACTGTCCTATGTATGCCGATTATAACCATATGCTTCGTCATGACGCCGGAAATGATCCCAGACCCTTTATAATGTGTGAGTATTCTCATGCTATGGGTAATTCATTGGGTGGCTTTAAGGAGTACTGGGACATTATCCGTAATGGATGGTCGCTTCAAGGTGGTTTTATATGGGATTTTGTTGATCAGGCCGTGTATGGAACAAATAAAGAGGGTAGGCCGATATTTCAGTATGGAGGAGACGAGGGCCGCTATCCGGCATCTGACTTCAATTTTAACTGTAACGGGATTATATCACCCGACAGACGTTATAATCCCCATGCTTACGAGGTGGGATATCAATATCAAAATGTGTGGGTAACTCCATTGAATTTACTTAAAGGAGAGATTGAAATTTTTAACGAGAATTTTTTCACCAATCTCAATAACATCTATTTAAAATGGAATCTTACTATTAACGGTGTGGTGTTTGCTGAGGGTACAGAGACTCTTCCTTCAATAGCTCCACAGTCGGCTAAAAAAGTCACTTTGCGGAGTGTAGAGAGAGAGCTGGCTACAGCATCATCTGATGGTGAGATATTATTTAATGTGGATTTTTGTCTTAAAGAGGCTGCTCCGCTGCTTGATAGAGATTTTGTGGTGGCTTATGACCAGTTTACAGTTAGAGAATACGAATTTACAGCCATTGACGATATTAAAAATGGATCAGGAGAGATTAAAATAGATGATTATCTATCGTGGATTACTATCGAGGCCAACGGATTGTCTGTTACTTTTAATAAAAATGATGGTTGGATTGATTATATAGATGTAGATGGAACACCGATAATGGAGAGGGGTTATAATTTAAAGAGTGATTTCTGGAGGGCACCAACTGACAATGATTTTGGTGCTAATTTGCAGGTAAGGATGTCTGCTTGGAAAGAACCGGATATGAGTATGACAAACTTTGAAACCGCCGTATCGCAGGAGAATATCACAGTAAAAGTGAAATACGAACTTCGCAATTTAAACGCTCTGTTATTGATGGAATATGTCTTAACAGCTAATGGGAATTTGGTGGTAAATCAAAAAATGGAGGTGAATGCTCTTGGAGAGAGTGAGATAAGAAGAATGCCCGATATGTTTCGATTTGGCATGACAATGGTTATGCAAGGCCATTATAACACTGTTCAATATTATGGTAAAGGGCCTAACGAGAATTACTCTGATAGAAACAGTTCAGATCGTATAGGTCTATATACAGAGAGTGTGGAGGAACAGTACTATCCTTATGTGCGTCCGCAAGAGACGGGCAATAAGACTGAGGTGCGCTTTTGGAGAGTAATAAACAGTAGCGGTCAAGGAGTTGAATTTTTTGGAACCGAACCTTTGAGTATCTCCTCTTTGAATTTTCTAACTGCAGATCTTGATGAGGGCAGATCAAAAAACAACTTGCATGCAGGCGATTTGATTCCGCGAAATTTTACCGTAATACATATAGACAAGGTACAGTATGGTTTGGGATCTATTAACAGTTGGGGTGCCTTGCCACTTGAGAAGTATCGTCTTGGTTATGAAAATCGTGAATATACCTTTGTCATTAAACCTTTACGCTAATTAATGATCGACATTGATAAAATTATTGATAAGTATTATTCTGACAATAGTGAGTTAAAAGATTTATTGGTGTTACATAGCGAAAGTGTGGCAAGAAAGGCTTTTGAAATAGTGGATAGAGACTCTTCAATAGGGGATTTTAATCTCAAATTTATCCGTGAGGCCTCTATGTTGCACGATATAGGGGTATTTCTTACAAATGCTCCCTTCATTTATTGTTACGGGACAAGTCCATATATTTGTCATGGCGTATTAGGAGCCGAAATTCTTAGAAAAGAGGGATTACCTTACCACGCTCTTGTATGTGAAAGACATACAGGAGCGGGTATATCTCTACAACAGATAATAGATAAGGATCTACCTTTGCCACACCGGGATATGTTGCCGGTTTCAAAAGAAGAGGTACTTATATGCTATGCTGACATGTTTTTTTCAAAAACCGATCCCTATAGAGAAAAGAGTATTCACGAGGTTGAAAAATCACTTCAAAAACATGGTCAAGAGGGGATTATTCGTTTCAGGAAATGGCATAAGATGTTCTCTTGAACAGGATTAGAGTTGAAATTTTAGTTAATATGGCCAATTAAAGAGAAAATGCTGGACTGTAGTTCACTATTATTGTCTAATTTTGCCTGTTAAAACCCATACTGTTATATTGAAACTATAAAGGTGTCAAATCGCTTTTGGATATATTCTTTTCTGTTAATTCCAGCTTGTGCCTGCTTGGTATCAATTACTCTGTCGGCACAAGAGATGTTAGATTTAGCGGCGGATACCTTGTATAATATTTCGACAGATACTCTAATTACTGATACATTGTCTATACTACCTGACTCCATACAGACAGATGATAAAAAAGAGAAAAAGAGTGATGTTCTTGATGCTCCGGTTTACTACGAATCAACAGACTCAACTGTTTGGACAAAAGGTGGAAGTGCATCGCTGTTTGGTGAAAGCAAGGTTAACTATCAGAATATAGAACTCACTGCCCAGGTTATTCGTATGCGTGTGGATAGTAGTCTTGTTTATGCTGACGGAATGAGCGACTCTTTAGGAAATTTATATGGAACTCCAATATTTCGTGATGGTGCTACTCCTTACGAATCGAATCATATGAGTTATAATTTTAAGACAGAGAAGGGTTATATTAGAGAGATAATTACCCAACAGGGAGAGGGCTATATGACTAGTACCGAAGCGAAGAAAGGGCCGGATGGTGAGTATTATATAGAGGATGGCTTATATACAACATGCGAAGATCATGAAGATCCTCATTTTGGTATACGTATTACAAAGGCTAAAGTGCGTCCGGGAAAAAATGTTGTATTTGGACCGGCATATATTGAGGTGTTAAGTGTTCCACTTCCTATTTTTATTCCTTTTGGCTTTTTCCCTTTTACGGAGAGCAGTTATGCATCGGGATTTATCATGCCGGGATATGGCGATGAGCTAGAAAGAGGTTTTTATCTGAAAGATGGAGGCTATTATTTTGCACTCTCTGATAAGATGGATTTGAAATTGCTTGGTGAGCTTTTTACAAAGGGTTCATGGGGATTATCGGCCGAGAGTAACTATAAAAAACGTTACAGATTTGCGGGAAATATTATGGTAAGCTATCTGGTTACAAAGAGAGGTGAAAAGAATATGCCTGATTTCTCCGTTAGCAAAGATATGAAAGTGCGCTGGACTCATAGGCAGGATCAGAAAGCTAATCCTAATCAAAATTTCTCTGCAAGTGTAAATTTTGCAACTTCAAGTTATGAACGTTCTAATCTAACCAGTCTTTATAATCCGGTGCTTACATCGCAAAGTATCAGAACATCGAGTGTGAGTTATTCACGTCAATTTCCAAGTATAGGTCTTTCGTTATCCAGCTCCTTTAACCTATCACAAAATATGCGTGATTCCACAATATCTGTTACAATGCCAAGCTTAAGCCTATCGTTGAGTAGAGTATATCCTTTTAAAGTCAAAAAACGGGTGGGCGATAGCAAATGGTATGAAAAGATCTCTTTCACCTATACAGGATCGTTGAGCAATAGTGTAAACTCTAAAGAGGATCAATTACTTAAAAAAAACCTTATAAAAGATTGGAGGAATGGAATGACACACTCTATACCTATTAGCGCCACTTTTCAATTATTTGATAACATAAATATAACTCCCTCTTTTAACTATACGGAACGTTGGTACTCGTATAGAGTTAAACAGGATTGGAATAGCTCTAAACAGTCAGTACAAAAAGATACCATCTATGGTTTTAACAGGGTTTACGACTATAATATGAGTGTTAACGCTAATTCGAAAATATATGGATATTACCAACCCTCAAATATCTGGCGAACTCTCTTTGGCGATAAACTTGTTATGGTACGTCATGTGTTTACTCCATCTGTGAGTTATAGTTTAGCGCCCGATTTCAGTATCTCTCGATATGGATTTTGGGATACCTACACCTATACAGATCAAGAGGGCGAGGTTAGAACAGTTGAATACTCGCCGTTTGCCGGAGCAATGTATGGAACAGCTCGAAAAGGTAAAACCGGTAGTATATCGCTTGATATTTCGAACAATGTAGAGATGAAGTTGAAAACCGATAAAGATAGTACCGGAATAAAAAAAATAAGCATTATAGATGAACTTGGAGGTTCTTTGTCTTACAATATGGCAGCAATCACAAAACCATGGAGTAATCTCTCTACAAGAACCAGAATAAAGATTACAAAAAATTACACTTTTAGCTTTAACGCTATTTGGGCAACCTATGCATATCAATTTGACGATAAAGGCAGAGTATATGTGGGAGATAGAACAGAATGGTCTTATGGTCGTTTTGGTCGTTTTCAAGGAATGAGTCAAAATATTTCATACACCTTTTCAAACAACACTTTACGGCAATGGAAAGAGAAGCTTAAATCAATAAGAGTAAGTGATGACGATAATGAAGATGGTGCAGAGAGAGATAATTTGGTAACAGCCCCATCGTCGCCAAGCCGTGATAGAGCCTCTGATAGACAGAGTAGTGTAGTTCTTGATCAAGATGGCTATACAGAATACTCTTTGCCTTGGTCTCTCTCTCTCTCTTATGGTATAACCATGCGCGAGAATACTTCGGGTGTAATTGATCCGATCCGTATGCGATATCCGTTCAAATTTACACAGAACATGAATATCTCCGGTAATATCAAACTTACTAATAAATGGAATATTAACTACTCTTCGGGATGGGATTTTATGCAGCATAATTTTACTACAACAACTTTTAGCGTAACTCGCGATCTTCATTGTTTTAACATGTCATGCAGCATGGTATTGAAGCCATACACATCGTATAATTTTACAATTCAAGCAAACTCCAGCATGCTTGCAGACCTATTAAAAATCAAGAAAAAGAGTAGTTACTACAGTACTGTTCAATGGTATGAATAGTTATTGTGTGGTTACCATTCAATAGGTTTTTCCCCGTTAGCTATAAGCCACTTATTAGCCTTACTGAAATGTTTGTTATTGAAAAATCCGTTGTAAGCTGATAGTGGAGAGGGGTGTGCCGAAGTGAGTACGAGATGTTTTTCACTATTTATAAAAGTGCATTTTTTTTGTGCGTATGCTCCCCAGAGCATAAATACCAGATTCTCCCGTTCAGAGGCTATAAGGTGTATTACGGCATCGGTAAAGACTTCCCATCCCTGTCGTTGATGCGAGCCTGCTTGAGAAGCTCTTACCGTAAGAGTGGCGTTAAGTAATAGAACCCCCTGTTCCGCCCAACGGGAAAGGTCACCACTCTTTGGAGGCGGAATGCCTAAATCGTTTTTTATCTCAAAAAAAATATTTCTTAGCGATGGTGGAAAGGGAACTCCATTGTTAACAGAAAAAGATAGGCCGTGAGCCTGTCCGGGGCCGTGATACGGGTCTTGTCCTATTATAACAACTTTAACCTGTTTGAAAGGGCATAATTGAAATGCGCGAAAAATTTGTCCTGCGGGAGGGTAAATGGTGTGTTGGTTGTATTCGTTTTTTACAAACTCTACAAGTTTAATAAAATAATCTTTATCAAACTCCTCTATCAGACGCAATTTCCAACTCTCTTCCAGACGAACATCCACCTTTACAAAAGATTAAATTAATTGTATTCCGGCCTTTTTACAGATCTTTTTTTGCTCTTCCGGCCAAATGCTGGATTGAATCTCGCCAATGTGAGCCTTCTGTAAGAATAGCATACATAGTCTTGATTGACCAATACCACCACCTATACTTAGTGGAAGTAAGCCGTCAAGTAATTTTTTGTGGAAGAAAAGATTTTTTCTATGCTCTTCGCCACAAATAGCCAGCTGCTTGAGTAGAGACTCCCTATCTACTCTGATTCCCATAGAAGAGAGTTCCATAGCCCTTTCAAGAATCGGATTCCATACAATTAGATCTCCATTTAAACCTATGAATCCATCTTGGTTAGGAGTTGTCCAATCATCGTAGTCTGGGGCACGTTTATCGTGCTCAATACCATCAGATAGTTTTCCCCCTATTCCAATAATGAAGACAGAGCCATGTTTTTTTGTTATTGCATCCTCGCGCTCTTTTGCCGACATATCGGGATAGAGTTTTAGTAGCTCTTCAGAATGGATGAAAAAAACATCTTGCGATAAGAATGGTTCAAGTTGGGGATATGTCTCGTTAATGAGATACTCTGTCTGGAGCATAGCCGAATAGATACGACATACAGATTGTTTTAAAAAAGTTAAATTTCTCTCTTCTGGAAAGATAGATCTTTCCCAGTCCCACTGGTCAACATAGAGTGAATGTAGATTTCCAAGATCCTCGTCTGCTCTGATGGCATTCATATCGGTATATATTCCGTAACCCGGGGGAATTTTATATTCGGCTAGTGTGAGCCTTTTCCATTTTGCCAAAGAGTGAACCACCTCAGCTTTAGCATCGGATAGATCTTTGATAGGAAATGAAACAGCCCTCTCTAATCCGTTTAAATCGTCATTGATACCCATACCCTTCAGAACAAAAAGAGGAGCAGTTACACGTCTAAGCCGTAGGCCTGTAGATATATTCTGTTGAAAAAAATCCTTTATAAGCTTGATTCCCTGTTCTGTCTCTCTTAAAGATAGAGATGGTTTGTAGTTTTTTGGAAGGATTAGGTAACTCATTATAGTCAAAAATTTACATTCTTTATTAAAATGGCGTTATAATGGCCGAAATTTTCTTTATTACTACACATTGTGTTAGAATAAAGAGTTAAATATAAGGCTTATTGTATGGACAAAGGTAATATATATTTTTTCGTTTTATATATATAAGTTCATCCATTTCATATTCTTTTCTTAACTTTGTTTTTGTATTGTATGTAAGGCTCCGTAGCTTAGTTGAATAGAGCGTCAGATTCCGGTTCTGAAGGTCTTGGGTTTGAATCCCAACGGGGTCACTTTTATAAAGAGAGTTTTGCGTAAAGAGTGGAGTCGGGATAAAAAACAGAGCGAGAGAAGAGCTATGAATAGATCTCTCTCGCTATTACTGTATATGTTAGGCACATTACCAGCCTTAAATGAGGCTACTACTTTTTTGCGGATTCCTTAATAAAGAAATCGGTCATCTCTTTGTAGTTAGCTTCATTGAAAGTTCCAGCGCCATGCCCACCTCCCGGTGCTGTTATCATTTTTTCCAGATGTCCCATTTTGTCAAGAGCTTCGGAGAAAAAAACACTTTGGCAGTGGGGCACAACATTATCGGCATCGCCATGAATCACAACAAACCGGGTGCTGTTTTTATCAACAAAATTAATTGGGCTTATCATCTTCACCATATCTGGATTCTCTAACGGATTGCACTTTATTAGAGCTGCTTCGGGCGAATTTGCGCCGTTAGGCTCTTCACAGTTGCTCATGCGTGCCATATCTACCGGTCCAAACCAGTTAACAACAGCGTCTACTCTACTACTGGTTGAGGTAAATTCACCAATATCCCCCTCAATATCCATTGTTACAGAACCAAAAGTATAATCCTTAATTCCATTTGTAACTCCTGCCATTGCAGATAAATGGCCACCCGAGGAGAAACCGGTAATACCAATAAACGAGGGATCTATCTTATACTTATCAGCATTGGCCCTTATATAACGAACAGCTGCCTTTACATCGTTTATCTGTGCAGGATATCCTGCATCTGAACTAGAGCGGTGATTTATTGAAACCACGGCAAATCCGGCGTCAAGTAAAGGTTTTCCGAGTGAGCTGACGGCAGAGCTTTTGGCGTTGTTTGAGAACCACGCACTTCCATAAATAACAATTATAGCTTTATAAGTTGGTTTGATCTCTGACGGCAGATAAATATCCAGATTGTGATATACCTGACCATCGTTAGCATAATTGATGTTGAGAAACTTTTCTGAAGCTTCAACGTCTGGAGCCGGTGGATTGAAGCCTCCGAATTGACCAAAAGTAGATGTTAATCCCAGGCATAAGCTCAATGAGATGATAAAAAATTTTCTTTTCATTTTCTTTTCATTTTTTATTCAAAGATATGCTTTTTTTAAAAAAACCTAAAATGTTTTTATCATAATTTTATTATATGATTATTCTAAATAGAGTAACATGTATGTTTTTTGGTATGTAATGCTCTCTCTGGTATTCTAATATCTTTGGTTAACGATACGGATAGACAGCCAAATCGGTTGAAGTTTTGTGTTGAACTGTTGTTGTAAGAGATAACTAAGCTTAGTTGGGGTTAGTGAGTTGATAGCGGTAGATAAATAAACAAAAATTTATTGTACTTTTGTAAGGTATTATTTGTTAGATTTTAATTCAGAAATTCTAACATTTTATTTTAAAAAATATAATCTTGCGATATATGAATAATATTGAACTGAGTGATCAGGAACAATACAGAAGAGAGAGTCTTAATGAGTTGCGTGCTATGGGAATTGAGCCCTATCCGGCACAAATGTACCCTACTAATGCATTTTCTACTCAGATAAAAGAGAGCTTTAAAGATGATGATCCACAACGTCAAGTATGTGTGGCAGGTCGTCTTATGAGCCGTAGAGTCATGGGTAAGGCCTCTTTTATAGAGTTGTTAGATTCAAAGGGGAGAGTGCAGATATATATAACTCGCGATGATATTTGTCCGGGCGAAAATAAAGATATGTATAATAAAGTTTTTAAGAAATTACTGGATATTGGAGATTTTATTGGCATAGAAGGCTTTGTTTTCCGAACTCAGATGGGCGAAGTGACTATTCACGCACAGAAGCTGACAGTTTTAGCTAAGGCTTTGCGTCCTCTACCTATTGTAAAATATAAAGACGGAGTTGCTTATGACCGTTTTGATGATCCCGATCTACGTTATCGCCAACGTTATGTAGATCTCGTGGTAAACGATGATATCAAAGAGACATTTCTAAAGCGCTCAAAGATAATAAAAACAATACGTAACGTTTTTGACCAAGCAGGATATACAGAGGTTGAGACACCTATTCTACAGCCTATACCGGGAGGAGCAAATGCAAGACCTTTTATTACTCATCATAATTCTCTTGATATAGATCTTTATTGTAGAATTGCCACAGAACTTTATCTGAAACGTCTCATTGTAGGGGGATTTGAAGGCGTATACGAAATAGGGAAAAATTTTCGGAACGAGGGTATGGACAAAAACCACAATCCGGAGTTTACCTGCATGGAATTATATGTTCAGTATAAAGATTATAATTGGATGATGGAGTTTACTGAAAATCTTCTTGAGAGAGTTTGTATAGAGGTAAACGGTACATCTCAGGTTAAGATTGGCAACAATATCATCAACTTTAAGGCACCATACAAAAGAGTATCAATATTGGATTCCATTAAAGAGAATACCGGATTCGATATTGAGGGAAAATCTGAAGATGAGATACGCAGTATATGTCAAAAACTGAAACTTCCTGTAGATTCCAGTATGGGAAAAGGGAAATTGATAGATGAAATATTTGGAGAATTCTGTGAGAAAAAATATATTCAACCAGTTTTTATTATTGATTATCCGGTTGAAATGTCGCCTCTGACCAAAGCGCACCGTTCAAAACCCGGATTAACAGAACGTTTTGAGCTGATGGTGAATGGTAAAGAGTTGGCTAATGCTTATAGCGAGCTGAACGACCCTCTGGATCAGCACGATCGTTTTCATGAACAGTTACGTCTGAGTCAAAAAGGTGACGAAGAGGCAATGTTTATTGACCAAGATTTTATTAGAGCTCTGGAATATGGTATGCCACCTACCAGCGGTATAGGAATAGGTATAGATAGGTTGGTTATGTTGCTTACCGGACAGCAGTCAATTCAAGAGGTGCTATTTTTCCCGCAAATGAGACCTGAAAGCAAAGATTAGCAGATATGAGTTTTCCACAAGGTAAATTGGCAGTAATGGGTGGAGGAAGTTGGGCTACGGCTATAGCCAAGATACTTCTATCTACCGAAGATTCTATTAACTGGTACGTTCGTCGTGAAGACCGTATAGCGGAATTCAAGCGATTGAGCCATAACCCATACTATCTTTCGAGTATACAGTTCGATATGAATCAGATTAATCTATGTTCCGATATTAATCAGGTGGTTAATGATTCTGAGGTTTTGGTTTTTGTAACCCCTTCGCCCTATTTTAAATCGCATATGAAAAAACTTAAGGTGAAGCTTCGCGATAAATTTATTTTATCGGCAATAAAAGGTGTAGTACCCGACGACAACCTGCTTATGTCTGATTATTTTCATCGTTATTATGGAGTTCCGGTAGAGAACATATCGGTGGTGGCCGGTCCATGTCATGCGGAAGAGGTAGCTATGGAGAGGCTCTCTTATCTTACAGTAGGTTGTACAGATCTTGACAACGCCCAGATGATAGCTCACAAACTCACCAACTCTTATGTTAAAACATCAATCAGCACCGATGTGGTAGGTATAGAGTATAGTTCGGTACTTAAGAATGTATATGCTATAGCTGCAGGAATATGTCATGGGCTTAAATATGGAGACAACTTTCAGGCAGTATTGTTGTCGAATGCTATTCAGGAGATGAATAATTTTCTTGATAAAGTTAAACCGTCGCCCGAAAGAGCAGTGAACGACTCAGTCTATCTTGGAGATTTATTGGTAACCGGAT
Organism: Bacteroidaceae bacterium; assembly: GCA_035647375.1. GTDB lineage: Bacteria > Bacteroidota > Bacteroidia > Bacteroidales > Bacteroidaceae > Colenecus. The sequence continues at coordinate 14,557 of DASRNO010000068.1, read as the reverse complement.
ATTCAAATTTTAGTCGTAACAGAATATTTGGTACTATGATAGGCAAGGGATATTCGGTCAAATCTGCTCAACTTGAGATGGAAATGATTGCCGAGGGCTACTACGGTACCAAATGCCTTAAAGAGATAAACGAACATTACAGGGTTAATATGCCTATTTTAGATGCTGTTTACAATATATTATATGAACGGATATCTCCGGTTATAGAGATAAAATTATTAACGGATAGTTTCAGATGAAAATTATATTATGATCAAATTAGATATATCCCCTATTTTAGGTTTTATTCCAGATGATGCTATTGAAGTCTTGCAGTCGGAATCTATCGCTGCAATAGATAGTTTAGAGAATAGAACTGGACAAGGGAAAGAGTTTATTGGCTGGTTAAATCCCGGCTTACTGGCCAACAAAGAACTATTGGCCGAGCTTAATGAAACGGCCTGTTTACTCAAAGAAAATTGTGATGTAGTAGTGGTTGCCGGTATTGGTGGAAGTTATCTGGGCTCAAAGGCAGTTATTGAGGCATTTAGTGACAGTTTCTCCTGGCTTAGAGAAGATAGGAGAAATCCTGTTGTATTATATGCCGGACAAAATTTGAGCGAAGATTACATTGCTGAGTTGACAAATTATCTGAAAGATAAGAGGTTTGGCATTATTAATATATCAAAATCGGGTACTACTACTGAAACCGCTTTAGCATTTCGTATTTTAAAGAGAGAGTGCGAAAATCAACGCGGAAAAGATATGGCGAAAAAAGTTATTGTAGCCATAACAGATGCATCGAAAGGAGCGGCTCGCATATGTGCTGATCAAGAGGGATACAAGAGCTTTATTATTCCTGATAATGTGGGAGGACGATATTCTGTACTGACACCCGCAGGTTTATTGCCTATAGCAGTGGCTGGTTTTAGTATAGACAAACTTGTAGAAGGAGCAGAGGATATGAGTATTAAAACATCGGGTAAAATCTCTTTTTGGGAAAATCCTGCAGCTGTTTATGCATCGGCCAGAAATGCTCTTTATAACAGTGGAAAAAAAATAGAGATTCTTGTTAATTACAATCCCAAACTACACTATTTTGCCGAGTGGTGGAAACAACTTTTTGGAGAGTCTGAGGGTAAAGATGGAAAGGGACTATTTCCCGCTTCGGTCGATTTTACAACCGATCTGCACTCCATGGGTCAATGGATTCAACAGGGAGAACGTACAATTTTCGAGACCATCATCTCAATAGACAAGGTAGATAATGAGGTAGTTATTCCATTTGATTCTGATAATCTTGATGGTCTGAATTTTTTAGCGGGTAAGCGTGTTGATCAAGTTAACAAAATGGCCGAACTGGGAACAAGATTGGCGCATATAGATGGGGGAGTGCCCAATATACGTATACTAATACCGCAACTTAATGAATATTGGTTGGGGCAGTTAATCTATCTCTTTGAAAAGAGTTGCGGTATAAGCGGTTATTTATTGAGAGTAAACCCCTTTGATCAGCCGGGGGTGGAGATGTATAAGAAAAATATGTTCGCTCTTCTGGATAAACCCGGATATGAGAAAGAATCGGAACAAATAAAGGAGAGGTTGAGAGAGTGAGCCATTTTTCTTTAAAAAACAAGCAAGCAGTGCTTTTCGATATGGATGGAGTGTTGTACGATTCCATGCCAGGTCATGCTATGGCCTGGAGTATGGCCATGCGCGAGTTCGGAATGAACATGACTCATCAGGACGTATATATGAATGAGGGAAGCACAGGTGTTCATACAATTGGTTTGATAAGTCGTAGGGAACGTGGTTATAATCCTACTGAGCAGGAGATTAAAACTATATATGCCCGTAAGGCTGAAATATTTTGTTCTTATCCCTCTCCCGAAATTATGCCCGGAGCGTTAGATTTATTAAAAAAAGTAAAGGCGGATGGCATGTCCATTCTTATTGTTACCGGATCTGGCCAAAAGATACTTATTAACAAGGCATTGAAAGATTTTAAGGATTATATTAATCGTGATTACATGATTACGGCTTTTGATGTTAAACGTGGAAAACCGGCACCCGATCCATATCTTATGGGGTTACAGCGGTGCGGAATATCGGCAGAAAAATCGGTTGTTATAGAGAATGCCCCTATGGGTGTACTGTCGGCCAAATCTGCCGGAATAGATACAATTGCGGTAAATACAGGACCTCTTGATGATAGAACACTTCTTGATCAGGGAGCCGATATGATATTTCATTCAATGAAAGAACTAACCGACGTCTGGGATAGCCTCTATATATAGGCAGTGGATTATAAGAGTTGTGATTTGCTTTCAAGTTTGTATCTTTGTTGTATCACAAACAGCTGGGCTTTAAAACTCTTGCAATCCAGAGAAGGCTTAAGAATGTGGAGACTTTAAGTGAAGATGAATCAAGAGGAGTTTTAACAGATATTACAGATACTACACTCATTGATAATGAGGAATAAAAATCTAGAATATGGTAGAGTTTAAAAATAATTTCCAAATATACTTTGAGAATAAAAACTGGAGAGCTCTTAAACAAAAAATTAATGAGCATGATGTTATCCAGATAGCACAATTGATGGAAGAGCTGTCTGAGAGCGAGGAGATAATACTATTTAGGTTGCTTAGCCGTGAGCAGGCAAAAGAGGTCTTTCAACTCCTATCTTACGATAAACAGGAGGAGATAATTGAGGGGTTGGCCCATAATAGTAAAGAGGTCTCAAATCTTATTAATGACCTGGAGCCAGATGACCGTACTGCATTTTTTGAAGAGTTACCCGGTAAGGTTGCACAGCGCTTGATGCAGTTGCTTTCACCTGAGGAGAGAAATATTACAATTCAGCTTCTTGGCTATCCCGAGGATAGTATAGGTCGTTTAATGACACCTGAATATATTGCTATTAAATCTGACTATACAGTAGAACAGGCCTTTACTCATATAAGAAAATTTGGAAGAGACTCTGAAACTCTAAATGTCATATATATTGTTGATAGAGAGTGGAAGTTAATTGATGATATAAAGATTAAAGATTTGATTTTGGCCTCCCCTGATCAGATAGTTGCAGATTTAATGGATAGAAAATTTGTAGCATTGAATGTGTTGGATGAGCAGGAGTCTGCAATTAAGATTTTTAATGACTATGATAGGGTGGCTTTGCCGGTTGTTAATACAGAGGGGGTGTTACTGGGTATTATCACCTTTGATGACATTCTGGACTTGGCAGAAGAGGAGTCAACCGAGGACTTCCATAAATTTGGTTCTTTTCAGAAAGCAATAGCAAATCCGCTCAAAGAGAGGGTTTTCTCGCTATATAAAAGTAGAATTGTTTGGCTGGTTGCGCTGGTTTTTATGAATATATTTTCAGGTGCTGCCATATCAAGTTTTGAAGGGCTAATAGAGTCAATGGTCTCTCTTGTTTTCTTCCTGCCACTCTTAATAGATAGTGGAGGTAATGCAGGTTCACAATCTGCAACTCTTATGATTCGTTCACTTGCAATTGGAGATGTTAAGTTGTCTGACTGGTATAAACTCATTGGTAAAGAGCTGATTGTCTCTCTACTATTGGGTGTTACAATGGGGTTTGCTGTTGCACTGATTGCAAGCTTCAGAGCTCCTGAAATAGTATTGGTGGTTGCCATGTCCATGGTTAGTACTGTAATGATAGGCAGTATGATTGGGCTTCTTTTACCATTTATCTTTACAAAGCTAAAAATGGACCCGGCTGCTGCAAGTGCACCTCTGATTACCTCTATTGCCGATATATGCGGGGTAATTATCTATTTTTCAATAGCAACCTGGTTTTTATTATAACTGTAATGACATTTGCAGATAAAATAATAGAGTTCAACTCTGAACTGGAGTACACCGGCTCGCTCCCATCGCGCTTCAGGGTTCTGAACCCCTTTAAAAGCAATCCCGAAACAATGGAGGTTGTAAAACAATTTTATAAAAAATATTATAGTGACACAAATAACAGGAGATTTATCATAGGCATAAATCCCGGTCGTCACGGTGCAGGTGTTACCGGAATACCTTTTACCGATACAAAGAGACTGGACAGTTTTTGCTGTATACAGATGCTGAGTGACCGTACACATGAAATATCGTCGGTATTTATCTATGATATGATAAGTAGCTATGGGGGTGTTGAGAAGTTTTACAAGGAGTTCTATATAAACTCGCCATTTCCACTTGCCATTTTGAGAGAGACCACCGGTAGCAAATGGATCAATGCAAATTACTATGATGACAAAGAGTTGTTTAAAAGCGTAAGGGGCTATATGATTGAATCGCTTAAGAGTCAAATAGCTATGGGACTTGATACCTCTAGAGTATTTGTGCTTGGCAGAAAAAATGCCGATTTCATACTACTGCTTAACAAGGAGGCAAAGCTCTTTGATGAGATTGTTGTTTTGGAGCATCCAAGATTTATACAGCAATATAAATCAAAAGATAAGGAGCGGTATATTGAAAAATATTTACATGCATTTAAAGAGTGATTTGGAGAGTGGGAAAAACTGTTTAGAATAGAAAAACTAAGGCAAAGCAATCCTGTTGAAATAACTGGGAACGAGATTAATTTCGGAAACGATCTCAAGGAGTATAAAGCAAATGCTTTAACGTATGGGAAAAATCTACGTGGGAAATATATAAATAAAGATACTGGACAGACTATATCCCTTGGCAAAAATTCTTTGAAAGAAGTTTTGCAACATGACTATAAAAACAAATATCAACTTCAATCGATAGCGGCTATTCCGCAAATTATTCAGGAGTCTTTTTATATTGATTCTGAGACGAACGTAGACAGCAAAATTAATGCTGATAAATTTGATTATTATGTTGTTGGTTTAAAAATAGATGGCGAAGAGTATACAGTTCGCTCTGTAATTGTTACACTAAAAGACGGAACAAGGTACTACGATCACAAACTAACCCAAATAGAAAAAGGGAAACTGATTGATTCACTTGTCGGGAAAACAAATCCCGGTTTTAATCAAACAGAATCCCTTAATTCTGATATCAAAGATAAGCGATTAGTTTCTATTCTACAAACAAATAGTTCTAAAGTAGTTGACGAAAACGGCGAGCCTTTGGTGGTGTATCATAGAACATATGTTGATTTTTATGAATTTGATAACACGAAATCTCAATACAAGCAAGGAGGTGTAGGGAGTAATTATTATTTTTCAGATGATAGATATGGGTATTCCAACTATGGTAAAAGGGAAATAGCCGCCTATATAAACATAAGCACACCAACAGACAAGGTTAATGTTAATGGAGAGTTCATCCCGAAAGAAAATGATGGTGCAATATTTAGCCGTGATCGCTTCGGGGAAAAAGAAGTAGTTGTTATAGCCACATCTCCCAATCAAATCTGCTACAGGAAACACCGGATCTTTTGATCTCAATAGTAACGATATCCGCTTCCGTAAATCCGAAAGGGAAATTGACAGTGAAGCAATAAACATGAGATTCAACAGCGACTTAAACCAGCTGATAAACGGCACGTTGTCGAAAGGTCATATATTCCAATTAGGTAGACCAACACAGATATTGCATAGTGCAGGAATACCGAATTTGCCTATTGAGAAGTTTTTGTCCTAAAGACCGCGTACAAGGCGTATTGGATAAATAGCAAGGATAGCTATAGAGTTATGGAAACGCCAATATCAGTTTGATGATGTAACCGGAGAAAGTTATCTTCCGGATAATAATTTTAGTAACTTTGCATTACATCTTGCTGTAATGTATAAAGGAGAGACACAAACACTTATCCAAAATACATTTAATAGAATATTCGATCTTATACAAGGTGTACAGGAAGAGACTTTATTTGAGCAACCCGACAACACGCCTCGCACACTTGCAGAGGCGATAGAAGAAGTTTTAAATATTAAATATAATGGACAAGAAGGAAGCAATATTCTGGCTGGCAATAGTACAACAAGCCAAGACGGACAAGGAAGCAGCAGAGATTCTCAGGCAGGAGAACGAGCTGAGGGAGGAAATGGGACAACCATCCATCCTGGAGGAACTAAGAGCAATAGCGGAGAGAGGATAGCTACGCTCAACGACCAGATTGAAGAAGCAGCGGTGGAAGTTAATCCGGATCCCACCGAAGGTCAGAAAGAAGATTTTAAAGAGTATAAGGAGTTTGCAAAGGAAGCGCAAAGGGAAGGTAGCGAGCCAAAACCAATAGGTACCGGTGCGTTTGGTGCTATATACGACCAATTCAAAGGAAAGCCAAAAGAAGCTGTTGTATTCCTGATGGAGAAGAGAGAAGGTGAAGCGTTAGGGGTCTTTAATCGTGATGGATTAGGGGCTATTGATTTACCTTATGGCAGCCACAAGGATAAATATGGATTGGAACATATTATAGAAAAACACGTAAAAGAACAAGATGATTTCAGTTCTGTAGAAGAAGCTATTAGCATTATTGAAGATGTAATAACTAATGGGGATGTTTCAAGAGAAAATAATGACAAAATTGTCATAGACAAAGACGATTACAGAGTTGTAGTCCAAAGAAACATAAGGGATGAGCGCGGAAATATAACAGGCTCTAAGAATTGGGTTGTAACAGGATTCGATACGGCAAGAAATGTAAAAGAGAAAACACCGCCAAGAAAGACTTTGACAACTCCTCTTTCAAACCAAATGGCTGATGGGGTGACTTTACCATCAAGCGGTGTTTCTACCAGCAAAGATAAACAGGAAGTATCAAATTTACAAGAAAAGGGAGATAAAAAGGAAGTGTTGGGAAAGACGGCTGATGATTTTTTGAAAAGCACAGAACAGCCTGAATCCACTGACAAACAAAAATCAAACGAAGAACCGCAGCTAAGAGAAGATCTGAGATTTTTAGAAGGCGAATTAGGCAATCCGCCAATTAAGAAAGAAAGAATTGACACGGACAAAGCCTCCGGAAGGTTAAACGTTAAGCCTATACCAGTTACTCCAAAAAAAGAGACACCGGAAAAAGCACTGACAAGAATTCTATCCAAAGATGATTTACGCCCAGTCTTGCAGGGTGTTTTTTACGATGCCAATAACAAAGTGATGGTAGCAGCAGACACATACAGAATGCTTGTTATTCCAAACAAGGCTATCAAAAAAACAAGAATACTTGATCCCAAAACAAACAAAGAAATAGAAGGGCAATTCCCCAATTACAGGGAAGTTATACCTAAGAACGAAAATGTAGCGGAGATAAAAGACATATCTCCGCTTATAGCACATCTTAATGGAATTGTAAAGGCAAACAAGTTTATTACAAAAGGCATTATAGCCGAAATAGAGTACGACGGGAAAATAATATACGTTAATCCGGCTGTAATGCTTGACGTGCTTACGGCTATGCAAAACACAGGTACGAAGAGTGTAAGAATGGAGCTACCTGATGAAGTAAGAGCCATAGTTTTGAGAGATGGAGATAAAACAGGGCTTGCTCTGCCGGTTCTTATAGGTGAAGGTCCACTTATCGACAGGATATTGTCGCTTGATGTTGACAAACTGGAACAAAACAAAATACGCATTGAGAAGACGAAAGCTGAAATCAATAAGCTCGAAAATAATCTGTCATTTGGAGAAAAATATCATGCAGAGCAAATTGCCAAGGGAGAGGATGTACCGTGGCACGAAAAAGAACTAAAAAAAGATCAGCAAGAAAGACAGGCAGAAATTGACGAACTAAAACAAAAACTTGCTGAACTAGAAGAAGAAGATGATGATTTTGATGTCTTTGCTGAGCTTGTAAGAGAAGACACTCCTGAAGAAATTCAACGACGGAGAGACGAAGCCAAAGCCGCTGAAGAAAGGGAGCTTGACGAACAATATGCTAAGACGTTTGGGTCCATGAGTAGTTACCCAAAGAGTAGGAAAGAAGGAATAGAACAACAGAAAAAACGCTACAAAGAAGCAAAGGCAAAAAAAGAAGACTGGCAGTCAAGAGTATATCAAGACACAAAAGCAGGCTGGACAGCAGAGTTTGGCGATGAACTTGATTCGGGGTTCGGAAAATCTTACACATACAAAGATCTCAACGAGCGCAAAAGAGCTAAGCAAGTACGAGCATACGAGGCTGCAATGAAAGGATCATTACAGTTTATGCGCGAAATGGGATTAAGTCATGAGGAGGTAACGGCATTTGAAAAGGCGCAAAATACAAAAGAAGAAAAGAGAAAACCGCAACAACCATGGGAGCAAACCAAAAATCAGTTTGCTATTGATAAATCGGTGAAGATAGACAGCGAAGTAAAAATTGTTGACAGCAAACCGGTATATACTTACACCACCACTATCAACGGAGAAAATTACAGCGTAGAATCAAATCGTATGTTAGGCGGAAGCCAAATAACCGACCGAATGCACGAGAAGATAGTGAAGCAAGCCATTGCGGAAGGAAAAGAAGTACCAGAGAATATCAAAAAGGAAGTGTTGGGAAAGACGGTTGATGACCATACTTTATTCCAACAAGGCAATAACATAACTCCTAATAGAGGTAAAACATTATCTAAGAGAGAATTTGGCCGCTTTGTCGAAGCATGGAATAAGGCAATGGGTGTGGTAGGTAGGGTTGTAACTGATGCAAGGGTGTTTACTAAACTGATGGGGCAAGACCCAAGAAGTGTGTTTTTTCATGAGCAATGGCGGGCTATAAACGAGCGGTTTAATGCGGAGCTTCAACAGTTAATAGATGGTACATTACCACATGGGCATATATTTCAATTGGGTAATCCAACACGGATATTGCAAAGTGCAGGGATTCCAAATTTGCCGATTGAGTTGAGTGCAGATAGATTAAAAAACAAATCCCAACAACAAAATCATCCTTTTGAATTAGCAGATGTTACTAATCTTCCAAGTGCAATTCAAAACCCAATAGCGGTATTTGAAAGCACTAAAAAAGATGGAACAAAAGTATTGCTTACAGAACTTACAGACAGCAAAGGGAATAATTATGTTGTAGCGGTAAGAGTTCAAAAATCTGCTAATGCGAGAAATTTACAAGTAGAAGTAAACAGTGTAAGAAGTCTTTACCCCAAAGACCATGCACAAGGTATATTGGATTGGATAAATAGCAAGGATAATTTGTTGGTATATGCTGACAAAGAAAAAGCCCTTAATTTCATTCAAAGCCAATCGACCAATTTGATTGCAGCCAGGGCAGAAACTAAAGGCTTAGAAAATACAGATTCCAAACAGCAGTACAATTCCGCTGAGGTTGAAAGCAGTATTAATGCTGCCACAAACATAATACAAAACTTTGAAAATCCAAGGGTTGATGAAGCAATTTTGCAGGCGGATTATAGAATGCACCATACCGCACCTGTTGGTTCTGATGGCTTTTCGGTTTCTATCGACAGGCTGAATGAGCTTTATCCTGATGATGTTTATTCTAATATGGGCTGGTATTATTACGGAGACGGCGATAGAGCTATGGACAAAAAAACGCATAGCATATTAAAGTTTTTCAGAGGAAAGCCCGATAATGAAATTACTGTTTACAGAGCCGTTCCAAAAGGTGTAACAAAAATAAACTCAGGAGATTGGGTAAGTATAAATAGAGAATACGCAGTTAAACATGGAGAAAGTAATATTGACAAAGTGGATAGGAGAAAAAATAAAATCGAGAAGTTACTTGAACAGCAGTAGACCCGCTGAGGTTAAGAAACAACTCGATTACGCTGCAAATGTAATTGAAAATTTTGAAAATCCGAGCATAGAAGAAAAAAATATCCGCTTCCGCAAAATAGATGCCTCCGGCTTTTATTCCACCGTAGAGGACGCACTAGATAGAATCAAACAGGATAAAGGTACACCGGCATAGATGAAAGCTATGCTCCTTGAAAACGGAGCGAAGCAAACTGAAATGGATTGGATGAGATGGGATGACCAATTTGCCGAAAGCACCAATTTTATAACCAAAGCCGACATTCAGGACTGGATTGATCAAAACAAGATAGAGGTGCAGGAGGTGGAAAGGGGAAAAGATATCAAAAAGCCATCAGAAGAAATAGACGATTTTTTTGAAATCCTCTACAACGATGGATATTATGACATGAGCAATCTTGAAAATGCTGAAAAATATTTAGATGTAAATGGATTGCGAAAATATTATACGCCTGAAGAAATATTATTGGATGTTATAGATGAACGTTATAATCAAACTTCGACTATTTTGTCATCACAAATACCCCTCTCTGCTTGGTATGAACTGATTGGAGAACAGACTATAGCAGATGCTATCTTGGATAGGGTAGTAAACTCTTCACACAGAATAATACTTAAAGGTGAGTCACTTAGAAAGTGGGGAAGTTAATGCTAATAAATAAAAATTATTTTGACCGAAAACAATGGCACTATGATACCGAAATAGCCAGCAGTTTGACGGTCATACATTGATTTCAATTCCAATATGGTACGGTTAAAAGAAAAAAGCAGCCTTGCCTATTTTTGTTACCCTCGAATTTCAATTCCAATATGGTACGGTTAAAAGCTCGTTTTTATTTGCAACTGCTGCAACTTGTGCTGTATTTCAATTCCAATATGGTACGGTTAAAAGCACCACAAAATATTCACTCTCCTAACGTGCGCACAAATTTCAATTCCAATATGGTACGGTTAAAAGACGGATCCTAGTGCGTACACATTTGGCTTTGCAGAATTTCAATTCCAATATGGTACGGTTAAAAGACGCTTACGAATAAGGTTATAGATAAGCGCAAGGAAATTTCAATTCCAATATGGTACGGTTAAAAGGAGTTTGAAGGCCAAAAAAAAGGCTTTATAGTTATATTTCAATTCCAATATGGTACGGTTAAAAGATTGCAGGAAAAAACGGTAACGCTATTCTTTTCAAATTTCAATTCCAATATGGTACGGTTAAAAGAAGGATAAGATCTGCTAAGCAGAATATATCTTTGCTATTTCAATTCCAATATGGTACGGTTAAAAGCACCGTGAAACTTTACAAGTGTATTGATTATATCAATTTCAATTCCAATATGGTACGGTTAAAAGTTAAAAGCGCCAGCTCTAATTTTTGTCACACCTTATTTCAATTCCAATATGGTACGGTTAAAAGAGATCTTAATTTGTTTGAGCGCAATAGATTTTTGGGATTTCAATTCCAATATGGTACGGTTAAAAGTCTGTAAATTTGCAGGAGGAATTGCAAAATTACATCATTTCAATTCCAATATGGTACGGTTAAAAGTCCCTCTCATTTAATGACACCGCTATTGAGTGATATATTTCAATTCCAATATGGTACGGTTAAAAGTGTGCAGGGAGAGGAGTATATTTCTACCGGTTTAATATTTCAATTCCAATATGGTACGGTTAAAAGAATCAACTGTTTAGCCCCCTCTTTTTGATTCTCATATTTCAATTCCAATATGGTACGGTTAAAAGAATGTTTGAAACCATTTGTTGGCGTTGCTCTTTCAAATTTCAATTCCAATATGGTACGGTTAAAAGTCAAAGGACTTGCACCAATACGCTGTGCAATCTCAAATTTCAATTCCAATATGGTACGGTTAAAAGAAAGAAACGCGCTAAACAAGACGTGGCAAGTCTTTTATTTCAATTCCAATATGGTACGGTTAAAAGTTTCGGCCAAGGTTCATTTCAATACCGGAAACCTTGATTTCAATTCCAATATGGTACGGTTAAAAGTTCATTTCCTTTGAATACTTCTTCAACTTGACCACGATTTCAATTCCAATATGGTACGGTTAAAAGTTTGAAAAAGCATCAACCAACGCATCACCCAATTCATATTTCAATTCCAATATGGTACGGTTAAAAGCCATTGATGGCAATGAATATGAAACATGTGTTCCATATTTCAATTCCAATATGGTACGGTTAAAAGCTATTATGACCAAAACAGCCAACCAAAGGTACAATAATTTCAATTCCAATATGGTACGGTTAAAAGAAGCCGTGGAAACCGCCAAAGAATCGGTGCTAATATTTCAATTCCAATATGGTACGGTTAAAAGAAGTGAACAACATTGTTTTGATTCACCTTTCTGAATTTCAATTCCAATATGGTACGGTTAAAAGACAAAAGCCAAGGCATTCCGCAAGTGGGTAACATATTTCAATTCCAATATGGTACGGTTAAAAGTTGCAAGTTGCTGGTGTAACACGTGAACAAGTGAATTTCAATTCCAATATGGTACGGTTAAAAGTGATTATTTTGAAACATACACCGACACGGAACATATTTCAATTCCAATATGGTACGGTTAAAAGATTGAGTGGCATCAAAAGACCACATGGCTCCAAGATATTTCAATTCCAATATGGTACGGTTAAAAGTATTAATTATTTCTGAGCCACTCAAGAAACTCTATTATTTCAATTCCAATATGGTACGGTTAAAAGGAAACAGGGACTGCATCTATTAGTATCCGTGTTGAATTTCAATTCCAATATGGTACGGTTAAAAGGATTTGTCGGCCTTAATTGATTAATATTTTTATTTAATTTCAATTCCAATATGGTACGGTTAAAAGTATGTAAGGCCATAGAGGATATTGAGAATGTCGGCATTTCAATTCCAATATGGTACGGTTAAAAGTGAAAGACGCTCAACCGTTGTCATAGGTGTGAATCGATTTCAATTCCAATATGGTACGGTTAAAAGTGGAACGTGAACAACGATGGAAGGCAAAGAGGATATTTCAATTCCAATATGGTACGGTTAAAAGTACTCTCGCCACGTTTTAGTGCTGCAATCTTACAGATTTCAATTCCAATATGGTACGGTTAAAAGCGTGAAAATATTAGCCGTTTTTATGGCTGTTTGAGTAATTTCAATTCCAATATGGTACGGTTAAAAGTTAATTTTTTAGTTCATTAATTGCCGCCTTCTCAAATTTCAATTCCAATATGGTACGGTTAAAAGGGAAGTGCGAACGTGGCTGGCCTCAGCCTCACGTTAATTTCAATTCCAATATGGTACGGTTAAAAGAACAAACAAACTTTATAGTTGCTGATAATATTATAATTTCAATTCCAATATGGTACGGTTAAAAGAAGAATCCTTGCGGGTATTCGCTTGCTTTAATGGTCTATTTCAATTCCAATATGGTACGGTTAAAAGAACTAGTCGCCTGCTTTACACCAGCCGCATTAATGATTTCAATTCCAATATGGTACGGTTAAAAGTTTCCGTACTGATACAGGTTGTAGTCAGTTTCACGATTTCAATTCCAATATGGTACGGTTAAAAGATACCGCTCTATTGTGCCGGAAAAAGATATTATAATTTCAATTCCAATATGGTACGGTTAAAAGAAAGAACTTGCAGCGGATGATTGTGTGCTTTTTATTATTTCAATTCCAATATGGTACGGTTAAAAGACCTCATCCACACCTATATAGTTGACACCGCGCGAATTTCAATTCCAATATGGTACGGTTAAAAGTTTTTTATATTTCTGTTCACATTTGTTTACATACATTTCAATTCCAATATGGTACGGTTAAAAGATTACGGCTGATATGCACGAACCTTCATTTAAAACATTTCAATTCCAATATGGTACGGTTAAAAGTGGGCCTCCTGTTTACTAATCAGCGCAAACAGCCCATTTCAATTCCAATATGGTACGGTTAAAAGTCTGTTCTCTGGAGGAGAATGGAAAGCAGTTAGCAAATTTCAATTCCAATATGGTACGGTTAAAAGCGGGGAGGATTACACAATCGGAAAACTTTATATTAAATTTCAATTCCAATATGGTACGGTTAAAAGCGTTAACGCTTGTAATGTAGCTGAGCGATTCGTCAAATTTCAATTCCAATATGGTACGGTTAAAAGGGGAATGAAGTTGAGAGTAGTGTCGCTCTTTAAAAATTTCAATTCCAATATGGTACGGTTAAAAGAATTTTAAAGAAAATAATTAAAGAAGGCAATACAAAATTTCAATTCCAATATGGTACGGTTAAAAGTAAGAGTATTTGAGGGTGCAACTGAATTAGCCTAATTTCAATTCCAATATGGTACGGTTAAAAGCTTATGATGATTTTAAAAAACAACTTTTTGATGATATTTCAATTCCAATATGGTACGGTTAAAAGTGGGAAAGAGCTAAAATCCCGGCCGCTGATCTCGCATTTCAATTCCAATATGGTACGGTTAAAAGTTCTCACGGAGATCTAATCTTCACGGAAGGTTATCAATTTCAATTCCAATATGGTACGGTTAAAAGCACAACAAGTGAGTACAAGGAAGTAACTTTCTCAGGGATTTCAATTCCAATATGGTACGGTTAAAAGTTCTTATCTTATAGGAATAGTAGAAGTAATAGCAAATTTCAATTCCAATATGGTACGGTTAAAAGTCTCAGATCCTCCATTGGGTATACTATTCTCAAGAAATTTCAATTCCAATATGGTACGGTTAAAAGACTGTTATCCTATTCGAGTGAAATGGTTGTCTTATATTTCAATTCCAATATGGTACGGTTAAAAGTGTTTTGTTAGATTTTTGCCTTTTAAGTTTAATTCTAATTTCAATTCCAATATGGTACGGTTA
>DASRNO010000067.1:0-5899 GCA_035647375.1 Bacteroidaceae bacterium | reverse complement strand
GTATAACTCTTTAAAAAAGCATTAAAAAATTATATATTTGTAGACTATTAACGAATTTCTGATGAAAAATTTGCCCATGATATTCGCCCTACTGGTACTCTGTTCTTGTGCCGGAAGAAATTACAAGGAGACTGAGGGCGGCATTGTGATTAATATGTTAAATCAGATATCGGGTGGGCCGGAAAAGGTTCGTCTGCAGGTGATTGACGAGCATATTGTGAGAATTACGGAGACTCCTGAAAAAACATTCAACGACAGAGCAAGTTTAATAGTGTTGCCCCAGAATAAACCAGAAATAAAATATGTGATAAAGGAGAAAGATAGTGTTGTATCTCTGTACACTGGCGCAATTCAGGTTTCTGTGGATATTCGTGACGGGCGTGTCTCTTTTGCCGATGCCGGAGGAAATCATATAGTAGCAGAGTCGGAGGCCACTCAATTTATTCCTGTAAATATTGAAGGCAAGGAGGGATATTCTACTATAAATAGATTTTTTCTTAATCCTTTTGAGGGATTGTATGGTCTTGGACAACATCAGTCTGACGAATGGAATTACAGAGGGAAAAACGAGGAACTCTATCAATATAACACTAAAGTTAGTATGCCATTTGTTATTTCATCCAGTAATTATGGTATACTTTGGGATTCTTACTCAATGGGACGTTTTGGAAGTGAGAATCCCGGTGCCCAGTTAAACAGAGTGTTTACTCTCTTTGACAAATATGGAAAAGAGGGGGCACTTACCGGAACATACAGAGTTTTGAGTCAAAATTATAGTTTTTTAGAAAGAAGAGAGGATTCTATATGTTTTGTCAACTCCGAAAGTGTGGAAAACCTGCCTGAACGTTTTAAGTTATCTGGATCAGATGTAACATACGAGGGTTCGTTCATTCCTTATAAAAATGGAGAGTATACATTCAATCTATATTATGCGGGATATGTTAAAGTTTTTGTGAATGAACGGGAAGTTGTGAGTGAAAGATGGAGAACTGCTTGGAATCCAAATACTCATAAATTTTCGATCTGGCTTGCAAAGAACTCAAAAAATACGTTACGTATTGAATGGAAACCCGATGGTGATATCTCCTATTTAGGCTTAAGTGTATATGAGCCTGTTGACCGCAGGAGAAGAAATGAAATGAGTATGTGGTGCGAAATGGTACCTCATTCTGATTATTATTTTATTGTGGGAGACAATATGGATAATATTGTTAGCGGACTAAGACAACTTACGGGAAAAGCTAAGATTATGCCGAAATGGGCTATGGGATATTGGCAGAGTCGTGAACATTATCGTACTCAGGATGAGCTTATTAATACATTGAGAACTTTTAGAGAAAAAAACATTGGAATAGATAATATTGTTCAAGACTGGAATTATTGGAAGCAAAACCAATGGGGCAGTCATGAATTCGATGTTTCAAGATATCCCAATCCTAAGGGTATGGTTGATTCGGTGCATGCGTTAAATGCCAAATTTATGATATCTGTATGGCCTAAATTTTATGTTGAAACTGAACATTTTGAAGAATTTGATAAAAATGGATGGATGTACCGTAAGGCTGTTGAGGATGGCTTAAAAGATTGGGTTGGGCCGGGATATGTGGGGTCTTTCTATGATGCATATTCGGCAGAGGCCAGAAATTTATTCTGGAATCAGCTTAAAGAGCATCTTTACAGCTATGGCATTGATGCATGGTGGATGGATGCCAGTGAGCCTAATATAAGGGATTGTGTACCGATGGAGTATTGGAAACAACTCTGTGGACCAACTGCTCTTGGCCCTTCTACGGAATATCTTAATGCTTATGCACTTATGAATGCTCAAGCTATTTATGAAGGGTTGCGTTCTGAGGATCCTGATAAAAGGGTCTTTCAGTTAACAAGATCTGGATTTTTGGGACTACAACGTTATTCGACTGCTACATGGAGTGGGGATATTGCATCGAGATGGGAAGATTTGAGATCTCAAATTACTGCCGGCTTGAACTATTCTCTTTGTGGAAATCCATATTGGACGATGGATGTTGGAGGTTTTTGTGTGGAGAGACGTTTTGAGAGAGCTCAAAGAGTGTATGATAGATATGAAGTGGAGAATGAGAATTTAAAGGAGTGGAGAGAGCTTCAGACCAGATGGCATCAATTTGGTGCTTTTGCCCCTTTGTATAGGGCTCATGGACAATTTCCATTTAGAGAGCCTTGGAATGTGGCTCCAGAAGATCATGAAGCTTATGTCTCTATCCTTTATTACAACAGATTGAGATATAAACTTATGCCTTACATATATACATTGGCTGGAATGTCCTATTTTAACGATTATACTATCATGAGGGGTTTAATTATGGATTTCCCTGATGACTTGGTCTCCTCTAACATATCCGACCAATATATGTTTGGCCCTTCTCTTATGATTTGTCCGGTTTATAACTATAATCAGCGTGAAAGAAGTGTCTTTTTACCTTCTGATAATATTTGGTATGATTTTAACAATCAGAACATATATTATACAGGAGGTCAATATATTATAGCTTCGGCTCCTTATGACAGGATACCGGTTTTTGTTCCTTCGGGTGCTATCTTAATTGAGGGTCCGGATATAGAGTATGTAGATGAAAAACCGGCAAATGATTTAAAAATAACTGTTTTTTCAGGTAAAGATGGTAATTTTTTACTCTATGAGGATGATGGTGTAACTTATGGATATGAGAGAGGTGAATTTTCACGTATTCCAATAATTTATAATAATGCTTACAAAACTGTTCTAATAGGAAAACGCATAGGCTCATTCCCGGGTATGATAAATGAAAAGAATATTACAGTATGTTATAATGACGAGGGAGAGATAGAGGAAAAGCAAGTGGTATATACCGGTGAATTGTTGTATGTACAGTTTTAATATCTAGATTTATAAAATCACTAAATTATTTAATTATGAAAAAATATTTGTTAGGCTATGATATAGGCAGCTCATCAGTTAAGGTGAATTTGGTCTCTATAGAGACTGGAAAAAGTGTAGCATCAGGATTTTATCCGGAATCGGAGGCACCTACTAAGGCGGTAAAACCGGGATGGGCTGAGCAGAATCCGGAAGATTGGTGGAGTTATTTGATTGCTGTGACAAAAAAAATTTTTACAGTGTCGGGAGTGTCGGGAGATGAAATAGAGGCTATTGGAGTATCATACCAAATGCATGGCTTGGTATGTATAGATAAAAATAAAAAAGTTTTACGCGACTCGATAATATGGTCTGATTCAAGAGCTGTTCCTTATGGAGAGAAGGCGTTCCGTGAAATTGGTAAAGGACAGTGTCTTACTAATCTTCTTAATTCGCCGGGTAATTTTACCGCTTCAAAACTGGCATGGGTTAAGGAGAACGAACCGGAGATATTTGCGCAAATCGATAAAATTATGCTTCCCGGTGATTATATAGCCATGAAACTTACAGGCGAAGTCTGTACAACTATATCGGGATTGTCGGAAGGAATATTTTGGAATTTTAAAGAGAATGATATTGCCGGATTTCTACTTGATTATTTCAACTTCTCCACTTCGCTTATACCTGATTTAAAACCTACGTTTTCTGAGCAAGGCAGGGTATCTGCTTCTGCTGCCGCTAGCCTGGGAATATCGCAGGGCATTCCGGTAACTTACCGCGCCGGTGATCAACCGAATAACGCTTTGTCTCTGAACGTATTTGAACCGGGTGAAATTGCGTCGACTGCCGGCACATCGGGGGTAATATATGGTATTAATGATTCATTAAATTTTGATCCACAATCTAGAGTAAATACATTTGCTCATGTTAATCATACCGGAAGATCTAACCGATTGGGCATATTGTTATGCATTAATGGAACGGGTATTCTTAACGCTTGGACTAGAAGAAATTTTATGAATGATGGAATGACCTATTCCGATATGAATAGACTAGCAGAACAAGTGCCTATAGGGAGCGAGGGTGTGAGTGTGTTGCCTTTTGGTAACGGAGCGGAGAGGGTGTTGTTAAATAAACAGATCTCTTGTAGTCTGCACGGCATTAACTTTAATTCACATAACCGTAATCATGTGGCAAGGGCGGTACAGGAAGGTATAGTATTCTCTATTAAATATGGAATGGAGATAATGATTGAAATGGGTATGGATATTAAAATAATTCACGCCGGTAATGCAAATATGTTTTTAAATCCGGTGTTCCGTGACACTTTGGCTAGTATAACAGGTGCTTCGATAGAGTTATATGATACGGACGGTGCATTGGGAGCGGCAAAGGGAGCTGGTATTGGAGCCGGTATTTATAGTGACCATAAGGAGGCTTTCGCTTCGCTTGATAAGATTCGGATTATAGAGCCGGATTCGGTTAGATCTTCCCAGTATAAGGAGGCTTATTTGCGTTGGAAAAATATACTTAGTCAGTATATACAAGTTTAATAGTTAATTTGTAACTATTATTATCTTGCTGATGGCATGAATTATTCAAAAATGATGTATTTTTGTTTTGTGAGACTTAGATAAAGAACTAATCAATTATTTTTATATTAAAAAAACATTATGACAAAAGAGTATTTTCCCGGAATAGGAAAAATTAAATTTGAGGGTAAAAAGAGTATGAACCCTATGGCGTTCCGTTATTATGACGCTAATAAGGTAATTATGGGCAAACCGATGAAAGATTGGTTGCGTTTTTCTATGGCCTGGTGGCACACTCTATGTGCTGAAGGTGGAGATCAATTTGGTGGTGGAACAAAAGATTTTCCATGGGTTGGCGATTCTGACAAGATACAGGCTGCTAAAAATAAACTTGATGCAGGATTTGAGTTTATGCAGAAAATGGGTATTGAATACTACTGTTTTCACGATGTTGACCTTGTAGATGAAGGTGATAGCATTGAAGAGTACGAGTCTAATCTTAAAGCAGTTGTAGCCTATGCAAAGAAAAAACAGCAGGAGACAGGTATTAAGTTACTTTGGGGTACTGCTAATGTTTTTAGCCATGCGCGCTATATGAATGGTGCTGCTACTAATCCTGATTTTGATGTGGTGGCAAGAGCTGCTGTTCAGATTAAGAACGCAATTGATGCTACAATAGAACTTGGCGGTCAGAATTATGTATTCTGGGGTGGACGTGAGGGATATATGAGTATTCTGAATACAGACCAGAAACGTGAAAAAGAACATCTGGCTATGATGCTGAGCAAGGCACGCGATTATGCACGTTCAAAAGGTTTTAAAGGAACTTTCCTTATTGAACCTAAACCTATGGAACCAACAAAACATCAATATGATGTGGATACTGAGACTGTAATTGGTTTCTTGAGAGCTCATGGTCTTGATAAAGATTTTAAAGTTAATATTGAAGTTAACCACGCAACTCTTGCTGGTCATACATTCGAACATGAATTAGCTGTAGCAGTTGACAACAATATGCTTGGATCAATTGATGCTAACCGTGGTGATTATCAGAATGGTTGGGATACAGATCAGTTCCCGATTGATCAATATGAACTGGTTCAAGCTATGATGCAAATTATAAGAAATGGCGGTTTTGGAACAGGAGGAACAAACTTTGATGCTAAAACACGTCGTAACTCTACTGATCTTGAGGATATATTTATTGCTCATATTAGTGGCATGGACGCTATGGCTCGCGCTTTTGAGAGTGCAGCTGAGTTGTTGGAGAAATCGCCCTATAAAAAGATGTTGAGTGATCGTTACGCCTCTTTTGATGGTGGAAAAGGAAAAGATTTTGAAAATGGGAAACTCTCTATGGAAGATCTTGTTGAATATGCTCGTAAAAATGGTGAGCCAAAGCAAACCAGCGGCAAGCAAGAGTTGTACGAGGCTATTGTAGCTATGTATTCATAATTTTACTATTTTCTTATATAAAAAGCCGGGCTATAAT
>DASRNO010000066.1:0-56777 GCA_035647375.1 Bacteroidaceae bacterium | reverse complement strand
TCCTGAAATCAACTCTATTCCAAGAGAATTCATAGAGTTAAGGTTTCCCTTAAGAACACCTTTTTTGTATTTATTGATATCTCTTTTTGAATCTGAATTTAGAATAATTATTGCATTTAATTCAGATTTAATAGTATCATTTATCTGTGAGTATGCTGAATATGCAGTTAGAGCAAACAGGCAAATAATAAAAAATTTAAGATTAGATGGCTTCATTGTTTTAATAGGTGTTAATGTAGAGCAATTATACGAAAAATTATTGTTTTTGCATTAATTTGTATATAATAAAAAATCCGAACCTGATGGTTCGGATTTTTTGTTGTATACTATTTTATTTAGATAAAAATCTCTCTTATTACACTACTTTGAGTTTTGGATTTTTTTTAATAAATCTGTAAGCAGTTGGAGCTGCTATTAACAGAGAACTCAATGTTCCGAACACAACTCCAAGAATCATGGCAAAGGAGAAGCTACGTATGTTGTCTCCTCCCAGAAAAAATATACATAAAAGTACAATTAATGTACTAAAAGAGGTATTTAGAGTTCGTGAAAGGGTAGTGTTTAGCGCATCGTTGAATAGCTGTTTTTTATCTCGTTTTGGATACAAACGATTGTATTCCCTTATACGGTCAAAAACAACCACTTTATCGTTGATAGAGTAACCTATTGCTGTAAGTATTGCCCCTATAAAAGTCTGATCTATTTCGAGCGAGAATGGCATCCATCCCCAACAAATAGAGTACATACCAATTATCAGCAATGTATCAATAGCAAGAGCAGCTATAGAGCCTATACTGTATGCAACGTTTCTAAATCTTAAAAGAATATATAGAAATATGGCTATTAGTGCTAAAATCACTGAAATTATAGCGCCTCGAGTAATATCTTTGGCTATGCTTGGTCCAACCTTTTGAGAACTTATAATTGAACCTCCAATACGATTATCTCTATCTATGAAAGTAGCAAGATCAAGATTAGGGCTTAAAAGTCCGGCTTCCTTTAGTGAGGTAAAGAGGAACTCCTCTATTTCTGAGTCAATATTATCAGAATCCTCATCAATCCTATAGTTGGTGGTAACACGAATTGTTTTACGATCTGTTCCAAGAGCTATAGTCCGAACATTATCCTCTACAATTACTGTTTGAAGAATGCCACGTACAGTCTCCGGTTCAACCTGTTGTTCAAATTGGACAACAAAGTTTCTACCACCGGTAAAATCTATACTCTTGCTTAACCCTCTTATGGAAATAAACGCAAAACTGATTATTATGGCTACACCAAAAGATATAAAATATTTTTTGGCATTATCCATAAATTTAAGTTTGGTATCAATAAAAAGATTCTTTGATAACCCGGTAATAAAAGTTAGATTTTGGAATTTGCCTTTATCTAAGAAATGTTCGTAAACAACTCTTGTTAAAAATACAGCAGAGAAAAAAGAGCAGGTTATACCTATTATAAGAGTGGTAGCAAATCCTCGAATAGGTCCCGTTCCAAAATAGAAAAGAATTACACCGGTAATGATAGATGTTAGGTTAGAGTCAAATATAGCCGAGAATGCATTTTTATATCCATCGTTTAGTGCAGATTTAACTCCTTTGCCTAAACGAAGTTCCTCTTTTGTGCGTTCATAAATAAGTACGTTGGCATCTACAGCCATACCTAAGGTTAGAACAATACCGGCAATACCAGACATGGTAAGAGCGGCTTGGAATGATGTAAGAATACCAAGTGTGAAGAAGAAATTTATAAATAACGCTCCATTAGCTATCATACCGGGTATGAATCCGTATATTGAACACATATAAATCATAAGAAGAACAAAGGCTACAATGAACGATATAAGCCCCATTCTTATAGATTCCTGTCCTAATGAGGGACCCACAATATCTTCTTGTACAATTTTTGCTGGTGCCTGCATCTTACCTGATTTTAATACATTGGCAAGATCTTGAGTGTCTTCTACTGTGAAGTTTCCAGTTATCTGAGAACTACCACCAGAAATTTCACCACTCACATTGGGAGCACTGTACACATAGTTATCAAGCACTATGGCTATATTGCGATTGATATTTTGTTTTGTTAGTTGAGCCCAGCGGCGAGAGCCTTCTGTATTCATTGACATACTAACACATGGATTGTTAAATTGATCGAATGTAGCCTCTGATTTTGTAACCACATCTCCGGTAAGAGCAGCTTGATTATTCTTTTGAGTTGATTTAATAGCGTATAACTCAAAATATTGCTCTTTTTTGTCGATTGCTTTAACACCCCAGAGCAATTTGAGGTCGCGAGGAAGAGCCGATTTCACATCCGGTAGATTCAGCATTCTATTAACATCGGCTGTATCATTGTAATGACTAATACCAACAATACAACCCTCTTGATACGAAGGTGGATTAAGACGCGATAGTAGCGGATTATTCTTTCTAAATTCAGCTTTTTGAGCCTCTGTTATGGCCTGTTCTGTACTCTCTCGGCTTAGAAGAGCCTGGGCAAGACTGTCGGTGATACTCTCTGTTGAGAGTGTTGACGAAGTGTGGGGTGACTGCTCTACCTCCATAGATTCAGTCTCTATATCTTGTCTCTCTTCAGGCATAGAATCTCTTAATCTTCTGTCAACCAAGTTGATTAAATCTACTATCTCTTTATATTTATATGTTTCCCAAAACTCAAGGTTAGCAGATCCCTGTAGCAGCTTTCTTACTCTCTCAGGCTCTTTTATTCCAGGCAATTCAATCATAATACGACCCTGCTTACCGGTTAGTTCCTGAATATTGGGTTGAGCAACTCCAAAACGGTCTATACGTGTTCGTAATACGTTGAATGAGTTGTCTATAGCCGCAGCGACTTCAGCTTTGAGTACACTTATAACCTTTTCGTCAGAGCTCTGGACTGTAATTTGGTCTTTTAATGTGGAGGTGGCAAAAAACTCATTAAGTCTTCCCTCCGGCTGAATCTTTTTATATTCGTTTACAAATATTGTTACAAAGTCATCTTGACTACTAACGGAACGTTTAGAGGCAGCAGAGACAGCACTGTTGAAATAAGGATCTGAGGTGTGGTTTGCAAGAGATTTAATGACATCGGCAACCGAGACCTCCAGAATGACATTCATTCCGCCTTTAAGATCTAGCCCCAGTCCTATCTGCATCTCTCTGCATTCTTTGTATGTGTAGAGTCCTAACCAGACGGTCTCGTTCATTATAGAATCAAGATAGGCCTGTTCACCCATAGGGCTTTTTGCGGCTCTATTCTCGATGCCGCGGGTTTTGAAAGTAAAAGAGAGATAGAACAGACATACAATTGTCAGTGCTATTGCAAATACTTTTACAAATCCTTTGTTTTGCATATAAAATGTTATGTTAATTATTTATTATTAGTTCCCAAAAATTATAAATGTGCAAATATAAGCAATTTTTTAATTCAGAAGTTCAGAGGCTCATATTTATCAAAAAAATAAGATTAGATATTACCATTTATTGAATTTTAAAAACAGATATTATTGGATAGTGGTCAGATACAGATATCGATCTATCCACCCTACTTTTTATGGGTTTTAGATTTTTATTTGAGAAAATATGGTCTATTCTGAAATAAAAAAAGTTTTTGTGATATGTTATACCTGGGCCAAAGCCACTTTTAATGTGTGCATCATCAAGATGACGTGAAATTATACGATGAGTGTAAGAGAGAGGGGTATCGTTAAGATCTCCACAGAGTAATATATATTTAGCACTCTCTCTACTTATCATTGCCGCTATGGTGTCTACCTGTTCGGCCCTGAGAATAGCTGATTTTGCGAGTTTTTTTACAACTTTTTTTGAGTTGTTGTAATTCTCTCTATTTTTGGTATTTTCAATAAATTTGTAATATTCGTCAATCTCATCTTGATTAAGATTGTTAGATTGTAAATGACAATTAAATAGAGCTAAAGTGTCATTGTCTATCTTTAACTTAAAATAGTAACTACCATTATTTGAAAAGGAGGAGAATGGAATTAGTTTGGCCTCTATTATGGGATAATGCGAGAAGCAGGCTAAACCTTGTTTTGTATAGATTATTTTTTTGTAAGGATATTCTGGTAGTAGCATATCTTTTTTGTCAAGATTTCTCAACATGGAGTTATGAGACTCCTGAAGGCATATTATACTGGCACCACTCTCACTAATATATTTTATTATAGGGTTATCTGTACTTGTATCAAAGTTGTTAAGTAATCCCATCATATCGGTATTGAAACTCAATATGGTAAGTTCATTTTCGGAGCTTTCCTGATAAGTCCGGGAAAAATTAATTGGGAAATATGCATATAAAGGTTTGATACAGATTAATAGTGTAATAAGAGATATCCAATAATATTTTTGGTTAAAGAGAGTCCAGACAACAAAAAATATAAAATTAATTACAACAAATATGGGGAAGGCCAATCCCGATAGAGAGATGTAAGGAAAGAGAGAGGGTAGAAGGTATGAGCTGTAGCCACTTACAATTAAAATAATAGCCATCACGATATTTATCGCAACAAAAGGGAAAAACAGAAACTTGCCAATTATTATCATTTATCACTAGCCTCGAATAATTTTTTTTTCTCCTGTTCTGAAAGGCATTCATATCCGGATTCTCTAATTTTATCAAGAATTTTGTCTATCTCAAGATTTCTCTTTTTTTTATTAGCATTATATTCAAAATCTTTGGCTTTGTCTCCATAATAGGCTTTTATTACTGGTTTGCGTAGAGAAATCCCATAACTTTTTGTCAACAATTTACTTAGCCAGACAAATATAGCAGTCATCCAACTTGTAATATCTTTTCCATATTTTATTGCTTTAATAAAGAGCCATCCGGTTAGTATACCACCTAAAAGAGCAAAATCTACACCTACATTGTCAGAAGAGATCATGGTGAAATTAAATATAATCAGAGCTATTATCATATATTTTAGTTTTACTCCCCTTATAACGGGAAGTTTTAAAATATAATTGGGCGAACGAAAAGAGGCCGCTACCGCTATGGCCATAATAGAGGCAGGGGCACCGGATATAGTTGCGGGAAAATCGTGTTTGGCGAAATAGGGAATTAAATTGAATATGGCTATATAGATCACAGCACTTACAAAACCTCCTATTATGTATAAGCTCCTTAATTGATTAGATGTAAAATTAATAAGAAAAACTTCTCCAAACCAGTACAAGAAAAGCATATTGAATAACAGATGCCACCAGTTGGAATTGGTGAACATATAGGTTATTACAGACCAAGGTTGACTTATTAGAGTGCTAATGTTCCAGGGCAGATATAATTTCTCAATCCATAGAGTGTTATCTGAGATACCAATAAGAATAAACAGAGCATTAAGTAGATATAAGGTCAGAAATAGTGCTGTGTTGATATAAATAAGTTTTGTAACAACACTTCCCTGACGATATTTTTTTCTACCCTCTGTAATAATTGTCATTGTTGCGGTTTTTATTTTTCCAGTAATATATTATAAAAAATGCGAATAACATTCCTCCCAGATGGGCAAAGTGTGCTACATTGTCGCCGGGACGGTTGCTAAAACCTAATATAAGTTCAAGAATCACATATCCCGTTATAAGCCATTTTGCTTTAATGGGAAACGGAAACGGAATTATGAACAGAGGTTGGTTAGGATAGGTAATTCCATATCCTAAAAGTATTCCGTAAACAGCACCAGATGCACCAACAGTCTTTATCAGATTTAGATATTCTCTTATTTCTATGGTTTTATAACCGATGTTAACCATATCATAACTGGAAAGTTCAACAAAAAAATGAATATGTTGTACTAGCTCCTGAACAATTCCTGCTCCTATACCACAGGTTATGTAAAAAAATAGATATCGTTTTGAGCCCCAGGTTCTTTCCAGTACGCTTCCGAACATCCATACAGCGAACATGTTGAAAAAGATATGCTGAAATCCTGAATGCATAAACATGTAGGTAAAGAGCTGGAAAAGCTTGAAGTTAGTAGCTTTAAAATAGTATAGGCCCAGTATATCGTTCATCTCTACTCCATATTTTCTAACCATAGAGGAGCCTAAAAAGAGAAGTATATTTATTAATAGTAAATTTTTGGTTACTGGCGGTATTCTGTTCATAATAAGTTTTGGATTTAAAACAGTGTGCAAAATTAAATATTTTATTTTGCTTTTTGGGTAACAATTATATAAACATCATTTATTTGTTTTTTTTGTTTTTTTTTTGTGATTATTTTTGATTGATGACTTTTTCAATTATATTTGTACACTATTGTGTTAAAAACTAACATACTACAATCCTGATTGCTATCTTAATTTATTAATTAATTAAACAAATATGTTATGAACAAAGCTGAATTAATTAGTGCTATCGCTGAAAAGGCAAATTTGAGCAAAGTAGACTCCAAAAAGGCATTAGACGCATTTATGGAAGTTGTTGTGGATACTCTGAAGAAGAACGAAAAAGTTGTTCTTGTTGGGTTTGGAACATTTTCGGTAGTTAATAAAGCTGCAAGGATGGGTGTCAATCCCGCATCCGGAGCTAGAATTAAAATCGCAGCTAAAAAGGTGGCAAAATTCAAGGCAGGATCTGAACTAGCAGAAGCTGTTAAATGATAGACTTAAAATGAACGGCTACAGTATATAAGATAATTTTATAGAGAGTCCTGTGAATAACCGGACTCTTTTTTTGTGCCGTACATTTATATATTTGAGTAAGATGTAAGAGAAATATAACATCTGTTTTCATAGGCCAAATATCTATAAAAGCCATTATTACGTCTCTATATGACCTGTTTTTTATAAGATTTTTTAACAAAAACATAATGCAAAAAAGTTTCACTAACAATTTAAGACTCCTTTTTTTGCCTCTGTTTATTTTATTGTTTATAGCAAGTACTTTAGATCTTCAAGCAGACGTGCCATTGCGACGTCCTATTTCGCCTGAACAACCGGCCTATTTTGTACATATTGATACATGGAATTATGCTGATCCTCAAAAAATCATCAATCTTATTCCCGAAGAGATCCGCCCTTATGTGGTTATGAATATCTCTCTCTCTATAAGTCACAATGTTGAAACCAGCCAGTTTCAAGTTGCAGAGTATGGTTATGAGATAGCTAAATCTTGGTTAAGAATTTGTGCCCAGAATCAGATGTGGGCATTAGTGCAACTTGCAAGTGGTGGATTTGCTCAATTTTCAGATTTTGATCTCTCTGTATATGAGGAGTTTTATAATGACTATCCCAATTTGATAGGATTTAACTATGCTGAGCAATTTTGGGGTTATGATGATGCAAATGATCCTCTTTCGCCCAAATGGAGTGATAGAATGGCGCATCTTGCGAATATGCTTGAATTGGGTAATCGTTATGGAGGTTATCTTGTTGTGAGTTGGTGTGGCAATCAGTGGAGCCCTTCAATTAATCCGATAGGTATGTTAAAACGCACTCCTGATTTTGTTGAAGCAAGCGAGATGTATAGCGATAACTATATACTTTTTGAAAAATATACTCAACAATCTTATCAATCAGACATGGAGAGTCTCTGTCTGGGAGCCTATTTATCAGGATATAGCGGAAACTATGGCATACGTTATGATAGTAGTGGATGGACGGATGCCGATGGTGAAAACGCCAATTTTACAATGGCTAGCGGTGGTGCTCCTCATATTGAGCACATAATGCTAACAGGCCAAACAGTAATTGATGGTCCGGAGCTAATTTGGACTCAATGTTTTCGCGAAACAGGACGTAAAACAACTACCAATGGCTATTTTATGCGTAATTGGGAAACTTTCCCACAATTTAACAACATTACAGTAGATATTTTTAAGAAGATCTTGGATGGCACTATTCGTATTCCATCCAGACAGGAGGTAATTGATCGTACTAAATTTGTTATAATAAACGATGATAATACGGGTAATTCAGATAATATTTATAGTTCACCCGAAACCCTGTTCGAAGGACTCTATCGTATGGATGGAGATGGAAACTTACGAAATAACAAGACTTTTTTCAAAAAAACAGGTCGCTATCCAACTGTTCCAACGGTATTTAAGCTATACGATGATGTAGCCAATTCTTTTGAATATAAAATTAAACGTTCAGATTTTTCAAGCCGTTGGCCAACAATTACTGATAAGGTCAATGAGTTTAATACTGTTTTTCTGGAAGAATATTCAGGCAATCTCTATGCAGGTCGTCATGAAAATGGATGGGTGATATATAATCCCTTCAAAACCGGCCAAAATGCCAGTGCGAATATTCCTTTTAAATATAATACGAGCGACAGTGTGAAACTTACATTTTCGCAATATACAGCGTCAGTAATGAAGGAGTATTCAGATAGTATAACTCTCTACCTCAGTAATTATGATAACATATTACATAGTGGCAGAAAAAGCAACATTATTAAAATTTATGGAAGTATTTTAGAGCCTGAATTTTCTGTTCAGGATAGAGGTAATCATCAGGGTAGTATTGTTTCAAGCTACTGGTCTGATGGAGTTTTTACCTTAATACTTGAACATAATGGTCCGCTTGATGTAAGTATAAAATGTGCCGGAACAGTAACAGATCGTTCAACATCTTATTCAAGTGCAAAAATTATTGAGCCTCAGCAACCTCCTGTTTATACAGGTCCGCGTCAGTATGAGGCTGAATGTTTTGATTATAAAAATATTTCCGGAATTACTACAGCTGGGCAATACGGTTCTATTCGTAATTATACTGGTCAGGGGTATTTAAATGTTGGCACTCAATCCGGAGCTGCTGTAAGACGTACGGTGAATGCACTTAGGAAAGGAACTTACACTCTTATCACAAGGTATTCGCTTAACGGAGGAGATGTAAACACCTTAGATTTGTATGTTAATGGTATTAAGGTTGCAAATCCATTGTTTAAAAACACAAGATCTCTTAGCTCATGGGGCTACAATGTTCAAACAATTGAATTGAAAACAGGTGATAATGTGATTGAATATAAGGCAAACAGAGTTGCTCCTTATTCTGTAGTGCTCGATAATATTGTAATTACTCAAGGGAAAGATAATGGACTATATCATTTTGAAAATGATGAAAGTTCAAGTGAAGCTGTATCGCCGCCTGCTCATCTTATTAACACTATAAGCGGTTCGGCCGGTGTGGTAGAGTTTTCTAGTGACAATATTCTTTACAACAATATGTTTAAAGCATATTCTACCGGTGCACTAAATTCTACCGGAGTTGCAGATTTGGAGATGTTTAATTCTTTGGCCCGGAACTACTCTGTTGTCTGGAAAGAGTACAATACCTCTTTCGGCGGAAGAAAAGGAGTATTGCTCAGAGCTTCTGGAGAGCATGGTTCTTCTCCTTATGCAGAGGGTCTTAAACAGGGTTATCTGTTTGTTTCTGAAAATAATGCGGATAATACAGCGACACTGAAATGTTACAAAGCGGGCAAAACCGGCATAATTGAAATGAGAGAGTTTACCTCTAACTTCACTTTAGAACCCGGTCAAGCCTGTTGGTATAGAGCTAAGGCTAATCAGAATCAACTAAGTTTTGAAGTTTCAATTGATAGCTTGAATTGGTTTGGTTCCAGTCTCACAACTTTTACTGATGATAGTTATTCTATTGGTGCCACCCAGTTAGTATGGGGATTTAATTCAGAAGAGCTTGGATGGGTAATTGACAATATAACTTATTTAGCAGAGAACATAATTGTATCTAAACTATTGTTAGACAACTTTAGATATGGACAGGGAAGAGGCCCTTCAGATACAGAGACATTTAGCCTCTCCGGTTCTTCGCTTTCAGATGATATTGAATTATATATAGATAGGGGATTTGAGATCTCCTTAGAGGAGTCAGAAGGCTTTGGCGACTCACTTATTTTATCTCAAGTTGATGGCAATGTTGCAGCTACAACAATTTATGTCAGGATGAAAGAGGGCTTGCCGGTTGAAATTATTAATAGTGAAATCTCTATTTTAATTGGTGAAAATTTAGTTCGTAGCGTTAAGTTAAACGGACTTGTTACACCTCAAGAGGTCTCTTATAAATATGATTTTTCTGACGATAGGGCAACGCTGTCAGCTTCTAACCCTCCTGCAAAAAATATTTCCATAGCAAAAAACAATAGTGCTACTGCCGGTGTTGTATCTTATCTAGATGCTTTAAAGAATAAAAGCAATATGTTTAAACCATATAGCTTAGGGCAGAGAAATTCTACAGGTGTAGTAAATCTTGATTTGTTTCCTGATAATGCTACCGATTATTCTGTAACCTGGAAACAGCATATTGGCTCTCCGGGCAGTGATTACAAAATTGGAGTTTTATTGCGTGGCGACCCTGAAAATATTGGTACATCAACTACCGGTTACGTACAGGGCATGATGCATGGCTATCTATTTATAGTATATCATACAACCAATTCTTCTCAGTTCAGAATATATCGTTCCTCGTCAACTTATAATTCTCTTAATACATTAATAAACAATGGAGTAGCTTCTTTAACTCCAACTTCAGGTCAGCCTGTATGGTATAGAGCTTCTGCGACCGGTTCAAATTCTGTAATTTTAGAGTTTGAATATTCGTTAGATGGTGTTAACTGGCTGCTTGCGGCAAAAGTAACAGATAATGCGCCACCGGTTTATAGCTCAGGTGCAACTCAGATAGTATGGGGGTTGGCTGCAACAACTTTGAACTTCTATATAGACGATGTTACTTTTGATGGTTTACATATGGAATCGGGTACATTACCTGAGAATATTGTAGTATCAGAAAAAAGATTGGATAGCTTCAATTACTCAATGGGCAAAGGACCATCAAATAGTCAATCCTTTTTACTATCCGGAGATAAGCTTACGGGCAATATATTGATAGATGCTCCCATTGGCTACGAAGTCTCTCTTAATTCTGAATCAGGATATGTTCAATCTTTAAGCTTGGCGGAAAATGGTGGTTTGGTTAATGAATCGACTATTTATGTTCGTCTAAAGGCCGACTTGGCCTATGCGGATTATCAGGGAGAGATTAAAATATCTTCTATTGGTAATTTGAGCCGTTTTGTTATGCTTACAGGATCTGTTTATAACAATACTGGTGTAGGGGAAACTTTAGCTAATATTGCTATAGTTTTATATACTGAATACTATTCTCTTAATGGACAAAAGTTGTCAGATATTAAGAACTTTACAGGAGTATATGTTGAACGTGTTTATTTATCGGATGGAACTATAAGTTCTAAGAAGAGGGTCAAATTGAGGTAAACTCTATCTATTAGACGATTCTCTTATTACAAGATAGGTTGGTATTATAACCGGAACGGTTTTGCTTGGAGATTTACCTAAGCACTCCAGAAGCAAATTGCATGCAGTAGAGCCCATCTGGTATGTTTTGTGTGTAATTGCTGTAAGCGATGGATCAGTGTATTCGGAGTGAAGCTCGTCTGTGTATCCTACTAGAGCCACATCATGGGGAATAGTAAACCCTAGCTCTTTTAGCTCTTTCATGGCGCCGAAAGCCAGAGCATCATTTATAGCAAGAATGGCATCGGGAGGAGATGAGGATAACATTAACTTGCGGGTGGCTTTACGGCCGGCAGAATATGACATTTCGTTACAAACTATCAAATCTTTATCTATTGCTATGCTGTTTTTGCGTAAAGCCTCTAGATAACCATGTTTACGTTGACTGACAATTGATAGATGGTTACTCCCCCCGATAAAGCCTATTCTTTTACAACCAAGTTCTATTAAATGCCGGGTGGCTATATTAGCGGAGTTGTCGTTGTCAACAACCACCGTGGGACAAATATTTTCCATGCAAACTCTATCGAAGAACACAAGAGGAATGTTGTTCATAATGAGCCTTTCAAAATGGCTGTAGTTAGTAGTTTGCTGGGATAGACAGGCAATAACACCTTCTACTCTAATGTTCTCAAGGCTCTCTATACACTGTTTTTCAAGCTGATAGTTCTCGTATGAACTGGTAATAATTGTTGAAAACCCGTGAGTTCGGGCCACATCGCTTATTCCGCTTATGATTGAAGAGTAGAAATGTGTAACAATATCAGGCACTATTATGCCAATTGTGGAGTGTGTGTTTTTTAGAAGTCCTATGGCAAAAGGATTAGGATGATAGTTGCGTTCTTTTGCAAGAGCCTTGACTCTTTGCTTAGTTTGTTCGCTTATCATTTTACTATCTTTTAGAGCTCTAGATACGGTGGAAATCGATATTCCTAGCTCTTTAGCTATATCTTTTTGCGATACAGGTCTCTTTTTCATAACTACAAAAATAGCAAAATGATTTTTTATGCAAACCTTTGCGTTCAAATATCAGTGGTTTTTATTGACAATAATATTAATGTTTTATAAATTAGACCAAAATTGGAAATACAATCTTTTCATGAAGTATAATAAAATAGGAAATACTGGAATGAGTGTGTCGAACTTAAGTTTTGGCGCATCGTCACTGGGCGGAGTATTCCGTAATATAAGTGAAGCTGAGGCAATTAAATCGGTTTTTACCGCAGTTGATAATGGAATTAATTTTATTGATGTATCACCTTACTATGGGCATCTAAAAGCTGAACTAGTTCTTGGTAAAGCACTCAAGGAGATTCCCCGAAACAAATATTATCTCTCCACTAAAGTGGGGCGTTATGGAAAGGATGGGGTGAATTTCTGGGACTACTCTGCTAAACGGGCTACGGAGAGTGTTTTTGAGAGCATGAAGAGATTGAACGTAGAGTATATTGATCTTATTAGTGTGCACGACATAGAGTTTTCAGACCTTAATCAGGTTGTGGAAGAGACTATTCCTGCACTTGTTGAGTTACGTAATAAAGGAGTAGTTGGTCATGTGGGTATAACTGATCTTCAGATTGAAAATCTTCAATGGGTTATAGATCATAGTGATAGTGGAATGATAGAGACGGTACTGAATTTTTGTCATCATTGTCTTAATGATGATAAACTTGTGGATTATCTAGATTATTTTAAAGCTAAAAATATAGGTGTTATTAATGCATCACCACTTGCTATGGGATTACTTTCAAAAAGGGGGGTACCTGATTGGCATCCGGCACCACCGGCATTAGTAAATGCATGTAAGGAGGCTTCCAAATTGTGCATGGAAAGAGGTGTTTCTATAGAGAAACTGGCTATACAATTTGCTGTAAGTAATCCGGAAATATCGACTACTCTTTTCAGTTCGGCAAATCCCGAAAATGTACTTAAGAATATTAAATATTTAGAAGAACCTTTGGATATAGATCTAATAAAAGATGTTCAGAGAGTTATTGGAGATCAGAAACGTGTAAGTTGGAAAAATTCTTGATGAAAATAATAGACGCTCATTCACACCTTTGGTTAAAACAGGATACTTTGGTAAACGGTCTTCCTATTAAAACGCTAAAAAACGGACGCTCCTTGTTTATGGGCGAGGAGCGGCAGATGCTTCCACCTTTTCTTATTGATGGTAAAAACAGTGCAGAGGTTTTTATCTCGAACATGGATTATGCGCAGGTTTCAGCTGCCGTTGTTACTCAAGAGTATATTGATGGAATTCAGAATGATTATCTGGCAAATGTTTCAACAGCATATCCGAACCGTTTCCTGGTTTGTGGAATGTGTGAATTCCGTAGGGATGGATTTATTCAAGAGGCAAAAGAACTAATTAAAAGAGGATTTAGAGCTATTAAAATACCTGCTAATAGGCTGATAATGCCAGATAAAAGAGTCATGTTGAATTCTCCTGAAATGATGGAACTCTTTATTTTAATGAGAGAAAACAAAATGATTCTCTCCATAGATTTGGCAGAGGGCGATCTTCAAATAGGTGAGATGAGAGAGGTAATATCAGAATTTCCGGAATTAAAAATAGCGATTGGTCATTTTGGAATGGTTACGGTTAACGGATGGGAAGAACAGATAAAGCTTGCTAGAAATAAAAATGTTATGATAGAGTCTGGCGGCATAACATGGCTTTTTAATAAAGAGTTCTACCCTTTCAAAGGAGCTGTACGTGCTATTCGTAAAGCGGCTGATTTGGTTGGAATGGATAAGCTCATGTGGGGATCTGATTACCCCCGAACTATTACAGCTATTACTTATAAAATGTCTTATGATTTTGTATTAAAAAATAGAGAACTCTCTATATCCGATAAAGAACTTTTTCTGGGAATTAATGCAGAAAAATTTTATGGCTTTAAGAATCTTATTGAATTACCTTATATTAAAAATATGTCAGAATGAAAAAGTACTCTCTTCCGTTAGCTTTAGTTTTTTGTCTCTTCTTTTTATGGGCTATTAGCAGCAACCTGCTCCCCACCATGATTCGCCAGCTTATGAAGACTTGCGAACTGAATACTTTCCAGGCATCGTTTATTGAAAGTGCTTATTGGTTAGCATATTTTATTTTCCCTATTCCAATAGCAATGTACATGAAGAGATTCAGTTACAAGTCGGGAATAATTTTTGGATTATTTTTGGCGGCGGCTGGAGGAATGTTGTTTTTCCCTGCAGCTATAGTTAAGCAATACCCGGTATATCTCTCCATATTTTTTATTATAGCTACAGGAATGTGTTTTCTTGAAACCGCTGCTAATCCTTATGTTACAGCATTAGGTAATCCTGAAACGGCTCCTCGTAGACTAAATTTGGCTCAATCTTTTAATGGACTTGGAGCTTTTGTGGCGGCAATGTTTCTTAGTAAACTCGTTCTTAGTGGGAACTCCTTTACTCGTGAAACTTTGCCGGCAGATTATGTTGGAGGATGGGACGCTTATATCACTGCCGAGACCAACTCTATGAAATTGCCATATCTAATATTGGCATTATTACTTATTCTAATCGCGGTGATTTTTATATTTTCGCATCTGCCTAAAATACAGGAAGGCGATAAAGAGGAGGGTTGTTCTAAAGGGGAAAAACTTATAAATTTTGGGGTTCTTAAACGTTCCCATTTACGCTGGGGTGTAATTGCCCAGTTTTTTTATAATGGCGGGCAGACCGCAATCAATAGTCTTTTTTTAGTTTATTGTTGTACTTATGCCGGTATTGAGGAGTCTACGGCCACAACATTTTTTGGATTATATATGCTTGCATTCCTTTTAGGGCGTTGGATAGGTACTATGTTGATGGTTAAATTCCGTCCTCAGAATATGTTGTTGTTATATGCAGTATTAAATGTAATACTCTGTATTGTAGTTACATCAACCGGGGGTATGGTGGGATTATACGCTATGCTGGCTATATCATTCTTCATGTCTATTATGTATCCAACACAATTTTCATTGGC
This sequence comes from Bacteroidaceae bacterium, assembly GCA_035647375.1. Taxonomy (GTDB): domain Bacteria; phylum Bacteroidota; class Bacteroidia; order Bacteroidales; family Bacteroidaceae; genus Colenecus. The sequence continues at coordinate 41,487 of DASRNO010000066.1, read as the reverse complement.
TTTGAAAGATTTGGGGCCTGACACCAAGAGCGGATCAGCATTTCTGGTTATGGCAATTGTAGGCAACGCTTGTCTACCTCAATTGACAGCCTATGTAATGCATATTAAAGAGGAGTTGTACCATATAGCCTATATTGTTCCCGCTATATGTTTTGTTTTTTGTGCATATTATGGTTGGAAAGGGTGGAGAGTTGTAGATTAATAATGAAGCAATGATATTTACTTTTATATGAGAGTAATACAAATTAAATCTCAAAACGAGATGGAGGTTATTCAGGCTTCTGTGCCAGAGCCTCTTTTTGGAGAGGTTCTATTAAAAATAAATTATGTTGGTTTTTGCGGTTCTGATTTGAATACGTTTATAGGTTGTAATCCCATGGTTAAAATGCCGGTTATACCCGGACATGAGATAGGTGCTACAGTTGAACATATTGCTTCGGGTGTACCGGAATCCATAAAAAAAGAGATGATAGTAACGGTAAATCCATATACAAATTGTGGGTACTGTTCCTCTTGCCGTGCCGGACGTATAAATGCATGTGCTAATAATGAGACGTTTGGGGTTCAGCGTTCAGGAGCTATGTGTGATTATATTGTGGTTCCATGGCAAAAAATTATTCCCACTTTAGGACTCTCTCCGCACCATAGCGCTCTGGTAGAGCCTATGAGTGTGGGGTTTCACGCTGTTTCGCGAGGCAAGGTTACAGATAATGACACTGTTATGGTTATAGGGTGTGGTATGATAGGTATAGGTGCTATTGTCCGCGCCTCTTTGCGTGGCGCCACCGTTATAGCGGTAGATTTAGATGATGATAAATTGAGCCTAGCTAAGGAGTTGGGAGCCTCTTATACTATTAATACTAATACCGAAAATTTACACTCAAAATTGATGGATATTACCGAAGGTTTTGGTTCTGATGTAGTTATCGAAGCGGTGGGTTGTCCTGAGACATATAGATGTGCCATAGATGAGGTGGCTTTTGCGGGACGTGTAGTATTTATTGGTTATTCAAAGCGTGAAGTTAATTTTCAGACCAAACTGTTTGTGCAGAAAGAGTTGGATATTTTAGGTTCTCGCAATGCGTTGCCAGATGATTTTAGAGCCGTTATAAAATATTTTAAACTTAACAAATTTGATAAAGAGAGACTTATTTCTGAAATAGTGTTGCCTTCAGAAGCGTTTGAAGCTATGTGTCGATGGGCTGCAGCACCCGCAAAAATCTTTAGGATACTTGTAGATTTCAACTGATTAATAAAATGCCGATAACCGTTGTCTGAAAAAGAGTAAGGTTATCGGCATTTTATATTAGGGAGTTTTTAAGACACCCAATTATTATTGTTTGAATTTAAGTGTTGTTTTCTTTCCTTTATAAATTATCTCTTTGCCTGATTTATCAGGATCTATCCCTAATCCAGACTCTTTGTTAACTAAAACTATGTTGAAAACACGCTCTTTCAGAGACCCCTTAAAATCACCTATTCTATCTGAAATGGTTAGTGATTCTCTCTTGTTGTTCCATTTGAAAGTGATAATAGAGTGTTTCCCACTCTCATAATTATAGTTGTCACCCTCGTCTTCGTAGAGCTCAAACTCACCATCGGCACCTCTGTACACTCTTATCTCTAAAGTATCGGTGGGTTTTTCGTCAACAAATTGAATAATGCTTCCCATAGGTATAATAGAACCGGCTTTTACGAATAGGGGTAGTTTGTCAATAGGGGTATTGGTTATGACTGTTTTTCCACCACTAAATTGTTCGCCGGTCCAGAAATCGAACCAGATTGTCGATTTTGGCAGATATACATCCATCTCGGTAATTCCGGGTTTTATTACGGGGGCTATAAGAATTGATTTTCCAAACATGAATTGATATCTACTATTAATAGCTTGAATATCGTTAATAAAATCCATAACGAGCGGACGCATAATGGTAGAACCGTTTGATGTAACCTGCCAGGCCTCTGAATAGATGTAAGGTAGAAGTCTATAACGAAGGTTCAACATTTTACGCATATTCTCCTCTACAGTAGGCCCATATTTCCATGGCTCTGTTTCGGTTTGATAACCGTGCATCCGGAAAATAGGATTGAAAGTACCCCATTGATACCAACGTGTGAGCAATTCGTGGAATTCGGGATCTGTGTATTGTGAGCGTCCGGGACGGAAAAATCCGCCAATGTCTGTTGTCCAATATGGAAAACCTGTAATGGTAAAATTCAGGCCCGCCACTATCTGATTTCTATATACATCCCATGTGTAACCTATGTCGCCAGACCAGTTTATAATGCCGTAACGTTGCTGTCCTGAGAAAGCAGAACGGGTTAATATACATACTCTTTTGTTTGATGTACTATTCCGTTGTCCCTCGTAAACCGCTTGGCTTACCATAAGAGGATAAACAAGGCGATAAAAATCTCCATATCCTATGTGAGTCGTGGTGCCCTTTAGAGCATCATTTTCTGGTTCCACAGCATCCATCCACCATGAGTCAACTCCAAAGTCGAACATATTTACTTTAAGGGTATTCCAGTAATCTTCTCTTGTAGCCGGATTGAAGTAGTCTAACCATTTGGTGTTGGTGATGAAACGATTTTTTTCCACATAAATTTTTCCTATTTCAGAATTTTTATCGGGATTTGACCAAATAGATACGTTGAAATGGGCATTCAAATCGTGCAGCTCTTTGATAAAGCCCTGGGGATTAGGATAGTTGTTTTGATCGAACTGAGGAACACCCCATCCTCTATTGCCCCAGTATTGCCAATCTTGCACAATAACATCTAAAGGCAGTTTTCTTTTACGAAACTCTTTTACCGTCTCTACTAAATGAGTAGAAGAGGTATAGCGTTCTCGGCATTGCCAGAAACCGTAGGCCCACTTTGGGAATAAGGGGGCATTTCCTGTTAGGTTACGATATGTCTGAATAACTTTATCAGCCGATGGTCCCCAGAAAACCACATAGTCCAACGCTTTAGCTACAGGAGAGCGAAAAGTGGTAAAGTTGTCGCTTTTTTTCCAAGAGAGTGTTGGGTTGTTGTCAGATTTGCAAATTACCTGTACCGTGTGTTTACCGGCTTTTAATTTAATCAGCATTCCGGCGGTAGGGGGAAGCCACATATTGCTTTGGTCAATAATGGGAGTCCCATCTACAGAAACAAAATATCGATTACCCATATCTGCCAAATCAAGAAAAATAGAGTATTCTCCATCATTTGTAATCTCGAATTCGCCTTGATATAGAGACTGGTTTTGAGCCACTCTCTGTGTACCTGCTGTTGTGGTAACCTCGGCAACCCTTGAGGCTTGAGTTGAGTCTGGCTCTATTTCTTTTAGGTTGATGTTGTTAGTGGCTGGATTAAAATCTGTAAGACCATACTGATGCCACAAAATGCCGTACCCTTTGCTTGAGTAGATAAAAGGAATTGCTATCTGAGAATTTACCTGAGTCAATCTACGTGAAACATTCTTAATATTGTAGTGTCCATCCTGAAACTGACCTAAACCGAACAGATACTCATCAAAATCAGACTTGAAGCTCTGTTCTACAAAGTAGCTAGAATCGTCTTTAAATGTTTCGGGTCTAAGTATACGACCATCCTCTTTTTCGTTTAAAAATATCTTACCCTCTTTATTAGAGTAACTGATACTACCGTTTAGTTTGTTGATTGAAACTATAAGTTCCGGTAAAATTATTTTAATCTCATTGTCCGAATCTACTATTTTGTATTCAGAGTCTTTTATTTGAGATGTTATAATCAGTTCCTGTAGAGTATCATAGGGATCTCTGAATGCTCTTACTCTTACACTGTTTTCTGATAATGGAATTATACTAAGTGTTCCTTCGGGAATAGCAAGATCCACTCTATCAGGAAAAGTTGTAAAGCTTTTAACAACCTGTGCTAAACAGGAGAGAGATAAAACAGAGAGTGTTATTGTTGATAATATTTTTCTCATTATTATAGTTTATTTTATTCTAATTTTTATTTTTTTACCCTTGTAGTTGGTAATATGAGAGATATCGTCACCATCTGCAATGGTTATATTAAAAATTCTATCCTTTAGCATATCCTTAAAAGAACCTTCACATTTGCCAATAGTGAGTTCTCTTTTTGAGTCATTCCATAAAAACTCTATTGTGGAGTACTCTCCTTTCTGATAATTATAATTGTCGTTTTCGTCCTCGTACAATACAAATTTTCCGTCAGCTCCGGGGTATATGCGTATTTCCAAATTATCCCATCTTTTCTCTTCAGCATATTGCACCTGTGGACCGAATGGAATAATACTTCCGGATTTAACAAATAGAGGTATCATATCGATAGTTGTAGTGATTGAAATCTCTTGGCCTCCGTTATATTCAAAGTTTGTCCAGAAATCATACCACTTGGTACCTTCGGGAAGATAGACTCTCTCACTTTTTTCTTGATTAAAATCGACTGTTTGGGCATTGCTTAAGTTAGAAGTGTTTGTATCAACATTACCCTCCCTGTTGGCTCTTCGGGTAGTTTCCGGTATGTATTGGGCTGTTACAATAGGAGCCACTAATATTGACCGACCGAACATATATTCGTTATTAAGATTGGTTGTTTTGTTGTCTTGTGGAAAATCCATAACCAGAGCTCTCATAAATGTTGACTGATTTTTAGTTACGTCCCAAGCTGTTGAGTATATATAAGGCAAAAGAGAATAACGTAAGTTGATAGCTTTCGCTATGGCGTCGTAAATGGGTTCGCCTTTTTGGCCAAAATTATAGATCTCTCTGGGAAGATCGGCTCCATGTGAACGCATCATTGGAGTAAAAGCTCCAAATTGTACCCAACGTACATAAAGTTCCCGATACGCTGGATTTTTTGTACCATCGCTCCATCCTCTATTGAATGAGTTTGCAAAGAATCCTCCTATATCGCTATTCCAGTAAGGGATAGCGCATAGAGAGAAATTGAGGCCGGCTGGAATCTGATTACGCAATGATTGCCAATTGGAATTAACATCGCCCGACCAAGTGTTTGCACCATAACGTTGTTGTCCTGCAAATGCTGAACGGGTGAGTATGAACACTCGTTTTTCAGACTTGGTGGCTAATTGATGTTCGGCCACTCCTCCAACAGCCATTAGCGGATAGGCATTTCTAACTTTACGGAATGAACCAAGATACGTTTTGTTATCTAAATCGGATGGTTTGAAAGAGAGGTGGTCCGGTTCGGTAGAGTCCATCCACCAACCATCTATACCCAACGAGAAGAGTCCTTTTTCCAGATATTCCCAATATATTCTTCTAGCTTCGGGGTTAAAAGGGTCATAAGGTTTTACCCCCGATGGATATTCCATATTGGGTGGCCATTGTTCAAGACCAGATTGTGGCCAGGTTTCGAAATCGAGCAACATACCTTGAGGGTCCATTTCGCGGTATTGTTTGGTTTGAGGACCGAAAGATGACCACACCGAGATTATAATGTGAGCATTCATATTGTGAATGTCGTCTATCATTTTTTGGGGATTCGGAAATTCCGGATTTAAAAAATCCATAGCATTCCATAAATAGTTGTTTCCCCAATATTGCCAATCTTGAATTATGCCATCGAGGGGAACTCCAAGATCCCTATATTTTTTTACCACTCCAACCAGCTCATTTTGACTTTTATATCTCTCTTTACTTTGCCAATACCCGTAGGTCCACAATGGAAACATAGGTACCTGTCCGGTCAAATCGCGCATCAAGGCTACAGATCCATCAAAATCCTCTCCGTACATAAAGTAATAATCAATGCAATCACCTACATCCGATTTGAACAGAGTCTCCATGGGAGTATCTTCGAATAGCGTGGGTGAGTAGTTATCCCAGAAAAGGCCGTATCCTTTTGTAGAGGTAAAGTAAGGTACGTAATCGTCAGTATTACCCTGTATCATATTGACTCTGACACCTCGTTGTGATAATTTTCCACTTTGTTGTTGACCAAGCCCGTATATTTGTTCTTCGCTGTCAAGTTGAAATAACTGGCTTACAGTATAGGTTTTTGTGCCTGCATCGTTGAAATTGGTAAATGTAGAACCTGATTCTTTTTCAGTCAAGAGTTTACGGCCAGAAAGCGAAAAATATGAGATTACTCCCGTGGATAAGTCTATATCGACTTTTAATTTTTCACTCTTCAAAGAGACTATATCTCCCTGTTGGCTTACAGATAGTTTTACAATGTCTGGAATTTTCACTACGGATAGGCTCTCTTTAGTAAAGGAGATTCCAACAGGAGACTTTAGCACCCTTACAGTAGCAGGTGTTAAAAAAGAGATCTCAACATCTGTGGTGTTGATTTTAGTTTTTATTCCAGACTCAGTTTTTTGAAAATTCTGAGCCTGAAGAAAAAAAGTTGAAGAAAATAGAACGGCAAAAAACAGGATAATCTTTTTCATAATTCTAATTATTATTTATTATTATTTAACAGGTGATAATCTATATAGTCCGGCACCATGTATGGGGATTTCTTGGCTAAAATCGTTGTCAAAAATACCCAAATCCTTATGACTCCATAAGTCGCGTATTTTGGCTCTCCCATTTATTCCAATCTCTTTAAAATTTACATTTACCATGGCGGTTTCTGGAAAATCGTGAGCCTCTTTATCAAGCAGCACGCCAAATCTTACAGAGCCTCGCTCTTGTGTAACAACTCCGGTTGTAGAGAGTGTTTCGTAACCTTCGGGTAGAGGGAATATTATAATAGATTCAGAATGAGTGCCAATACCCTCTACTATTTGATTGTTAAATAAAAGAGGTGATTTGTCACATGCTCTGTTTACGTGTGCATCTCCCCATCCCGCAGTAGCATTAATCCATTTAATTTGGGTGAGCTTAAGACTATCTTTAGGGCCATAAAGAGTAGGGTTTACCCAAGCTACATGATCCCAATCAAATCCATCATCTCCATCATTGACAAATAGAACAAGCCTTTTAGCACCTTTAAGTTCAATATCAATTTTATGGGAGCTGTTTTTGCCGGAAATAATAGGGCTTATATAATCTGCTTTTTCTAATGGTAGATTGTCGCCGGGACTTTGAGCATTGAAAAACGCAAGATATTTATCTTTACTGCCGGGTATATCAGCTGTCCAGACTATTAGGTTATCTGATCGCGATACCTGATGATTGTTGGTGCTATTTTGATTAACCTCCAACATTTCCGGATTGGTTAGTATCTCTTTAGTGAAAGGGTCAAGTTTGGTCATATCTCCTCCAAAAATCAAAGGAGAACGTCCAATAGCCCATAGACTCATAAGAGTAATCTGTTCGTTTTGAGAAAAATTTGTGGGACGGTTAAAGTCAATTTCTCCTATAGGTAACATATCAGCGTCAGGAAAATGGCCTGGTCCGCGGTAGGGTGTCCAGACATCCAATCTTTCAAACATAGCTTTTAATAAACCCCAGCTATCCCAGAAATCATCGGTTATTCGCCACATATTGGCATTACTCATAACATGTTCTCCGGCCGATATTGGCGTAGCTCCTGGCGACAGACTTAGAACAATCTCTTTACCGGTTTTATCAATAGCTTTGCGTATAGCCTCAATTTCAGCTCTCTGAATATCATCGTATGGCCGCGATATATCATCAATTTTTATAAAATCCACACCCCAGTCAGCATACATCTCTATTATTGAGTTGTAGTAGGCTTGACCTCCCGGTTTAGTGGCATCAACCCCATACATATCGGGATTCCACGAGCAGCGTGATTGAGTTAAAGCAATATCTTGAGCTCTTAGAGTTGTTCCAAATACAGGAGTGTTTTTTTCAACCGCCTGACGCGGAATTCCTCTCATTATATGAATGCCGAACTTTAAACCTTTTGAATGAACATAGTCAGCGAGTGGTTTAAATCCTTTATTATTGGCAGCTGAGGGGAATTTCTTCAATCCCGGAGTTAAACGTCCATATTCGTCCATGGTAAGAGTAGCACCAGATTTATAGGAGTGTCCTTTAGATTCAGGTTCGTACCATTGAATATCGACAGTAAGATAGGTGTAACCGTATGGCAGAAGGTGTTCCGCCATAGCATCTGCCTGCTCTTTGATTTGAGCCTCGGTAACAGTAGTGCCAAAACAGTCCCAACTGTTCCATCCCATTGGTGGGGTTTTAGCCCAGTTGTGATACTCTATTTTAGTCTCTCCACAAGAGACCATGGTTACTGTAATTAAAAATATCAATAAAATGAGAGGATATTTAATCTGTTTAATCATAATTACACCTATGTTTTAAGATTGTTATAATATAGAATGTCCGGGAGTCTATTGTAAAACCCACCAGTCAAAATTAAAAAGAGATTCACCCTCTCCTTTGAATATAAGAAATATGTCGTGGACTCCTTTTACTTTCTCTATTTGACAAGAGTTAAAACTCCAAGACAGTAGCGATCCGGTATTATTTATTGGGCATATACCCAGTAGTCTGCCCTCTTTGTTGTCTAATCGAATCTCAATATACCCACCCCCTTTATCTGATGCCGTCATAGCATTGAATGTTTTAGCACCTCTCTTTAGGTTTACATCTTTTATCATAATGTAGTCTCCGTTATCTATATTGGTTACATATATACCATCTGTAGCGTTTCCGGACGTTTTGACGCCTTCAGACCATGCTATGGTCTCCGCCTCCACTCTTTTGAAAGGGTCTAAGTTTGCGACACTCTTTGCAACACCCTCTTTGGTGGGTACAATGAGAGGGATTGATCCGTCCTTATTGAAGTTAAGTTTTTCAATACAAACCGAACGTTTAAAGCCGCCACCACCCGGTAATGCTCCATTGTGGTAGAAAAGATATGTTTCTCCTTTAAAATCAACAACACCGGGATGGTTGGTAAAGGCTCCCTTTTCTTGGATTACATGCATAATGGTATCTCCATAACTCCACGGGCCGGTTATGCTTTTACTTGTTGAGTATGCTAAATGTTCAGGAACTCCACCTGCAGGGTAAAAAAGATAGTAGAGATTTTTTCGTTTATATAACCATGGTCCCTCTTCGTAAGAGGTAGGTCTTGTATCAACATCTTTAGTACGAGTATAAAAACCCTGAGCGGTTAATGGAACTTGAACAATTCCTAGCTCTTTGTCGTATGAGATCATATCGTCGTTTAGCTTAACGTACCAAAGATTGGGATTGCCCCAATACAGGTAGGCCTGGCCATCTGTATCTATAAAGACTGTGGGGTCGATATATCCATGTCCTCTAACAAGAGGCTCATTGAGAACATCTTTATATGGGCCTTCTGGTCTGTCAGATACTGCTATTCCGATAGCATTACCTCCATTTTTCTCGTTTAATGGAACATAGAAGTAAAATTTACCATTCCTGTAAATGCACTGACCAGCCCAAGCATCTCCTCTTGACCAACTAAAATCTTTGTAAGAGAGAACAACTCCATGATCTGTCCAATTTACCATATCTTCGGACGAATAACACATCCAATCATTCATTGTAAAAAAATTTCTTACTGTTATATCCTCGTCGTGCGAAGTGAAAACATATACTCTCCCTTCGTGAACCATAGGGGCGGGGTCGGCTGTATAGTTTGTTTGAACTATGGGATTAATCGCATATAAAAAAAGATGTGATATTCCCGTTAGAAAAATTGTGACCAGTTTTTTTTTAGTTGAAAGTTTCATTTTTATAGTTATGCTTATTATAGGATAAAATATCTTTGTTACCTGTTTTTTAAAGAGTCATTTAGAAGAGGGTTAATAGTCTCAATCTATACTGCCCCAAATTTAATATTATAAATTTATTTTTTATCAGTTAAAATAGAAAAATCCCATTTAGACTACAAAGATAAAAAAAATAGCGTTTTGCGGCAATGTTTTCTATAAGGATAAAATGAGTAACTTTGCAGCTGCGATTTTCTAAAAAATAACGATGAATATAGATGTTTTATTAGCCAATAAGGCACTCCAAGCCATAAAGGCTTTATATAATCATGATGTGGATTTTGCGCAGGTGCAATTTCAAAAAACTAAAAAGGAGTTTGAAGGCCATTTGACTCTAGTGGTATTTCCGTTTTTGAAGATTTCTCGTACAAGCCCTGAGCAGACTGCTAAGGATATAGGTGCTTGGTTATTGGCTAATGAGCCGGCGGTAAGTTCTTACAATGTTATTAAGGGATTTTTGAATATAATGATCTCCTCTTCTAACTGGATAGAGACACTTAGTAGAATATGTTCGGATCAGAATTTTGGAATTAATAAGCCGGAGGATAATGCTCCGGTTGTGATGATTGAGTATTCATCGCCCAACACCAATAAACCTTTACATCTTGGGCATGTTAGGAATAATCTACTAGGAAACGCTCTGGCCAATATTGTTAAGGCAAATGGAAATAGAGTTATTAAGACCAATATAGTTAACGATCGAGGAATACATATATGTAAATCTATGTTAGCCTGGCAGAAGTGGGGTAATGGAGCTACTCCGGAGTTGACCGGTAAAAAAGGCGATCATTTTATTGGAGATTACTACGTAGAGTTTGATAAGAGATACAAGGCTGAGATAAAAACTCTTTTACCATCAAATTATGAATTACTTGATGAGAAAGGACAAGCATCGGCATTAGCCTTAGCTGAATCGCAATCGGTTCTAATGGCCGAGGTGCGCGAAATGCTTATTAAATGGGAGAGAGGTGATACAGATATACGCATGCTTTGGGAGAAGATGAATAGCTGGGTATATGAGGGTTTTGACGAAACTTATAAAAACTTGGGTGTAAGTTTCGATAAAATATATTATGAGTCTGAGACCTATTTAGAGGGGAAAGAGAAAGTTCTGGAGGGATTAAATAAGGGGTTGTTTTATAGTAAGGACGATGGCTCTGTCTGGGCTGATCTGACTTTAGATGGCCTTGATCATAAATTACTTTTACGAAGCGATGGCACCTCTGTATATATGACCCAAGACATAGGCACTGCAAAAATGCGCTTTCAGGATTTTCAGATTGATAAGATGATTTATGTTGTGGGGAATGAACAAAATTATCATTTTCAAGTTCTCTCAATTCTTTTAGATCGTCTTGGTTTTGAGTGGGGTAAGGATTTGGTGCATTTTTCATACGGTATGGTAGAGTTACCTAGTGGTAAAATGAAGAGCCGTGAGGGAACAGTGGTTGATGCCGACGATTTAATTGATGAAATGATAGCAACAGCGCGTAAAACATCACAGGAATTGGGCAAGTTAGAGAGCCTTAGCGATAGTCAGGCAGAAAATATTATCCGTATAGTGGGTATTGGAGCATTAAAATATTTTATACTAAAAGTAGATGCTCGTAAAAATATGACTTTTAATCCACAAGAGTCAATAGATTTCAATGGCAATACTGGCCCGTTTATTCAATATGCTTATGCTAGAATTCGTTCAGTTTTGCGTAAGGCTCTTGAAGAGGGCTGTGAGGTTGCGATAAAAGTTGATTATCAAGGTGTTGAAATATCGGAAAAAGAGATATCAATTATTCAGATTCTTATGGATTTTGAACAGGTGGTGAAACAGGCAGGAAAAGAATTAAATCCATCATTAATAGCTAATTATGTGTATGATTTAGTAAAGGAATTTAATCAGTTTTATCATGATTACACTATATTACATGAACCTGATAAATTTTTGAAACAGTTCCGTCTTGTTCTTACAGAGAGTGTTGGAAAGATAATTAGATTGGGAATGGGACTTCTAGGAATAGAGGTACCTGACAGAATGTGAATTTATGGGTTCAAAAACTAAATTTTACGTGGTCTGGGTTGGGAATTCACCCGGAATTTACAACACCTGGAAGGAGTGTCAGGAACAGATAAACAATTATGCCGGAGCACTGTATAAATCTTTTGATACCAGAAGCGAGGCTGAGTACGCCTATTCCGTATCGCCGTGGGAATATTTAAATAAAGAGGGTGCAGGAAAGAGAAAGGCCTATACCGCAAAATCATTGCCGTTAGGTGTAAGCCGTATAGCACTGGCGGTTGATGCCGCATGTGGTGGAAATCCCGGTATGATGGAGTATCAGGGGGTATATCTTGAAACAATGGAGAGAGTATTTCATTTTGGACCTGTTTATGGCACAAATAATATTGGAGAATTTCTTGCTATAGTACATGCTCTGGCCCTGCTTGAAAAGAGGGGATTGGACTGGCCTATATATAGCGACAGCAGAAATGCCATATTATGGGTGTCCAAGAAAAAGTGTAGAACAAAACTTAAGAGAACAGAGAGAACAGAATCACTGTTTTTGTTAATTGAGAGGGCCGAAAAATGGCTTGTTGACCACAGTTTTAAGAATCCGGTAATTAAGTGGGAAACCGATAGTTGGGGTGAGATACCGGCAGATTTTGGAAGAAAATAGGCAGATGTTTAATAGAGCAATATATATATTAAAATATTATCTGGTACTGTTGGCCATATTTGTTGTAGAGAAACCACTGTTTATGTTATCTACAGCAGATTCTTTTCGAAATTATCAAATTCAGGACTATTTTCAAGTTATAATTCATGGTCTACCAGTAGATATGTCGGTTGCCGGATATTTGCTTATAGTACCTTTACTACTTACACTATCCGGTATTTGGTGGAGAGAATGCCCTTTCAAACAGATAATGCGTTGTTACAATATTTTTATAGCTCTTTTATTATCTTTGGTTTTTGTGAGCGATACCGCTTTATATCCTTTTTGGGGATTCAAACTTGACTCATTGATTTTTTTCTATTTAAAATCGCCAAAAGAGGCATTTGCAAGTATCTCTGTGTGGGCAATGTTGCTTGGCTTAATAATAACTTTATTTTTTTCCATTCTATTTTATCTGGCTCTTAACATAAGGCTTAAGAGAGTGGAAAAAGTTAATGTACCATGTTATGTAGAGTCTATTCCACTCTTCATGTTTTTATCTCTCACTTTTCTGGTTATTAGAGGAGGGACAGGAGCTTCAACAATGAATATAGGTAAAGCCTATTTCAGTACGGATCAATATTTGAACCATGCAGCCATCAATCCTGTTTTCAGTTTGTTGGAGTCTATGGGAAAAACAAAAAAATTCGAAGAGCTTGGAAATTTTTTTGATGAATCAACAAGAGAGGATCTATTTACCGATTTGTATAGAAAAGAGGGTGTTACAGATGAATTTCTGTTAAAAACAGATCGTCCTAACATACTTCTTATTTTGCTGGAAAGTTTTAGTGCAAATTTTGTAGAATCACTGGGAGGAGTTCCCGGAGTTGCGGAAAACATTGAAAACTTGGCAAAAGAGGGAGTCTTTTTTACTAACTGTTACGCCAACAGTTTTCGTACTGACAGAGGTATGGTGAGTATACTAAATGGATATCCCGGCCTCCCTACCGAATCTATCATGAAGATACCATCAAAGAGCAGAAAGCTATCCTCTTTGACCAGTGTGTTGGTGGAAAAAGGCTATAGTACCGATTTTTTATATGGAGGCGATGTGAATTTTACAAATATGAGTAGTTATTTATGGAGTAATGGTTATCAGAAAATTGTTTCGGAAAAGGATTTTTCTGTAGCTCAGAGAAAGAGTAACGCTTGGGGTGTTAATGATCATATAACTTTCAACTATCTTCTGGATTATTTAACGAATAGAAAAGACTCTTTATGGCAAACAACCTTTTTGACACTTAGTAGTCATGAACCTTTTATTGTACCTTTCGATAAATACGATGATAAAATACTAAATGCCATGGCATATACTGACCACTGTCTAGGTACTTTTGTTGAGGAGCTAAAAAAGAGCGATGTATGGAATAATCTACTAATTGTAATGATGCCGGATCATGGTTTTACCTATCCAACAGGAACCGACAAATATTATCCCGAATCGTTTCGTATTCCTATGATATGGATAGGGGGTGCGATAAAAAACCCAAAAATCATAGATAAGATTGTTAATCAATCTGATATGACCGCTACAATTTTAGCACAGATGAATATATCTCATAACGATTTCCCGTTTAGTCGTAATGTGTTAGCCGATAATTATAACTATCCATTTGCTTTTTACAGTTTTAACAATGGCTTTGCTTTTATAGATAGTACAGGAGTCTCTATTTTCGATAACAATTCAGGCCGTCAAATATATAATCAAGGTGTTATGGACAATGGAGAAAGATTGAACAAAGGTAAGTCTATATTGCAAACTCTATATAAAGATCTGGATAATCGATAATCTATTTATTATTAAATGAGTGTAAGTTATGGAGTATAAAGTGGGTGTGGTAATTTCTACATATAACAATCCTAAATGGTTGGAAAAAACGCTTTGGGGTTATATGTCACAGAATTGTCCGGCGGACGAGATAGTGATTGCTGATGATGGCTCTGGAGAGGAGACAACAAATCTTATTAATAGCTTTAGTAGCAAACTCCCTATCAAAAGAGTTTGGCACAAGGATGTAGGATTTAGAAAGTCGGAGATATTGAACAAAGCTCTTCTTGCAGCAACAGCCGATTATCTAATATTTACAGATCAAGACTGTATACCAAGGAGGGATTTTATAGAGACTCATAAAAAATATGCTCGTAAGGGAAGGTTTCTATCGGGTGGTTATTTTAAACTTCCCATGTCAATAAGTTGTAATATTTCATTCGACGATGTAAGTTCCGGTAGAGCTTTTGATCTGCAATGGCTTAGAAATAACTCTTTACCCCTATCTTTTAAATATTCCAAATTGATTAAGAACCTTACATTAAGAGAGATTATTGATAAGCTGACTCCGGCAAGGGCGTCGTGGAATGGTTGTAATTCCTCTGGTTGGAGGCAAGATATGCTCCTGATAAAAGGTTTTAATGAACGGATGAGATATGGCGGTCAGGATAGAGAGTTTGGAGAACGGCTGGTTAATGCGGGTTTTAAATCTAAACAGATAAGACACCAAGCCATAGTTCTACATCTGGACCACAAACGTCCATATAAAACAAAAGAGTCCATTGATAAGAATATTGCTATAAGGAGAGAGACTCGCCGTTCGGGCATTATTGAGACACCTTTTGGGATTCGCTGAGTTTGTCGTTTTTCTTTTTAACCCACTCGTGCCAAGTTCGTTTCCAACGATTGTGAGTCCACAACCAATAGGGAGGATTCTCCATTATATTTTTCTCTAACAATTTGAAATATCGTTCGGTAATCTCATATTTTTTCAGCTTGTTGGGATCGCTACAAATCAGTTTAAAATTGCAAATATATCTACCTCTCTTTTCGCGAATAACCTGGCCATATACAGATGATAGATTTAAAGATCTGATAATCCGTTCACTTCCGGTAAAAACCGGTGTGCGTTGATTCATAAAATCTGTCCAGTAATGGATGTTACGCCAAAGGGGTACTTGATCTGCAATCATTCCTACAACGAATTGTTGATTCTTATTTTTAAGAGTGTTTAATCTTCTGTAAATTTGCTCCATAGGGATGCTTATACCCCCAAAACGCCCTCTTAATTTTAACATAAAATCATCCATTACTGAATTTTCCAATCTGTGATAAACCTGGTAACGGTAGTATTTATCCGGAATGTGCATTGGTAGTGAAGATAGCCACTCCCAGTTACAAATATGACCTAAGTAAATTACAACAGAATTACCTGACTCTAATTCATTCAGTATTAGATCTAAATTGTTAAATTTCATCCGCTTTTTTATCTGTTTTTTTGTTAGAGAGCACATTTTTATACTCTCCATGATCATGGAGAGAAAAAACCTATAAAATTTAATCTCAATATGGGCAATCTCTTTTTTTGATTTACAAGGAAAAGATGATGTGAGATTCTTTCTAACAATTCCCCTTCGATATCTTAAAAACGGGAATATAATTAATATACCCAATAAGAAATCGGCAAAAATATAGAGTACTCTTAAAGGTATAAGAGAAAAAAGAGAGGTTATTCCTCGTAAAATCAGATATAATACCTGCCTCATTTATATTATGCGGAATTTATACAAAAGTAGAGTAATTATAGATACAAACATATTCCTGTTCCGGTAAAAAAGGAGACAAAGTGCGATCCATACTGCTCCGCTCCAATATAAGCATTTATCCCTGACCATTTTGAGGTTCTTATGTTAAGCCCGGTTTCGATCTGATAACAAAAAGCGGTAGGATAGAGTGCCTCTATATTCATTCCGTTATCATCCTTCCATAAATATCTCTCACCTTTATATAATCCGGCTTTCATATTAAATGAGAGTTTGGCTCTATAAATTAGCGGAATAGAGATAAATCCACCGGTAAGAAAATGTTTTAGGGGCGGTTGACTACCTTTGTCGGGTAGGGTAATTTTGTTGCTCCCTCTCCATGTTAGCTGTGAAAATCCCGTTGTGATAATAACTCCCATATAGTCATTTAAAAATTTTGCAGCTTCCACTTCAAGAGAGTAACCTGGCATCAATTCTGTTTGTCCTGTCTTGTTGGCCGATCTCAATCTTATCTGATTGAAACAGTAGTTAGATCTAAATGAAAAAGACCAGCTACTCTCATAACTCTTATTCAGTTCGGGTTTTAAGAGATGACAATCGCCAAATATTATCTCGCTGATATGATATCCCAGTTCGGTAGAAAAAACTCCTATTCCGGCTCCGCAAAGAACGTCAGAAATCCAGTGTTGATTTTCTAAAACTCTTGATAAGCCTACACTTGCTGCCGCTGTATAACCTGCTACACTAAACCAGGGACTGATTGTTTGACCATACTCTTTATGAAGCATAGTGGCAGTCATAAAAGATGTAGCAGTATGGCCAGAGGGATATGAATTGTTCTCACTTCCATTAGGTCTTTCACGGCATACCGTATATTTAAGAGTGTTTACTATCCCTACCATCAAAAACATAGATATTGCATCGGTCACTATAATTCTATTCCAATCGCTTATTCCCTCAACTCCAAATAATTTCATTCCTATCATAAGAACTGCGGGAGAGAATTTCAGAAAATTATTCATGTTATAAACAGGAGAAGAAATATCACCTTCAAGCATTATATTTCTTCTCATTTTCATATCATTTTGTAATGTGCTAATACCAATAATAGATAGAGGCGGAATAATTCTTTGGGCCAAATTATCCACTTTAAATAACGATATTTCAGAATCGGCATTTAGTTCATAATCCCCTTTTATTAGAGAATTAGGCGTTGTTGCATAAAGGGGTGTTGCCAATAAAAGTAGAAGAATAAGCCATGTAGTAGTTCGATCTATAAGTCTCATCTCAGTTCTATTTCAGAAGGTGAAGAGGTAGTTCATAAAGAAATTCCATAGGGTAACAAATCCTATAGCGATCAATTTTGAGAGATAGAAGTTTTGTTTTAGTTTAACATTAAAAAGGTAGAGGAATGTATTGTTTAGTATCAATCCTATAACCGAAATCAATATAAAAGAGAGATATTGTCTGCCAACTTCTCCCTCAGTACCACTAAAAGTCCAAATTCGATTCCATATAAAATTACTGGTGGCTGCCAATATAAAGCCTATAGAGTTAGCAATAAATTTATTAATTCTTATCTTCTCTTTAAGTACCCAAGTCGCACTAAAATCGACTATCATGCCAGAAAAACCCACCAGAGAGAATTTTAGCAATTTAATTATCAGATTAAAGTTAATCATATCAGTTTATCTTTATTGGTACAAAATTGCTGTTAAAACCAGTGTTGAAAGGTATTGTCAAAGATAAGGCAAACTTATAATCTACATCGTTTAGTTTCGGTATAACAGTGGTCAAAATTCCTGAAACGGAGTCTCCGGCTTTTATAATATCAATTGGATTTATAAGCCGGCATGGATGTATATATGTTTTTTTAAATCGGTAATATACTGCTGATAGAGTTACAGGAAATTCCGAATGATTAAAGTCTATATCAACCATATATGGATTGTGGATTGTGAAATTGAGAGTAATAGTATCATTTACTAAAAAGTTATTATTGGCAAGAGAGAAGTCTATATTCATTCTACTTACCGATTGGAAATTATTGGTTTTATATGCGGCAATACTCTTACCATGAATAGTAATATTTTTATGTCCCGGCATATTTTCATTAAAGATTACAACAGGTTCATTCTGATATTCACGCTCAAGTTGCCACCAGTCAAACTGAGTCTTGCGTCGAGTTACAGAACTGAGAACGAAACTCTGTTTTCCTGTGAAAAAATGATAAAGAGATGCGTTTTGAAAAGAGCCGGAATAGACGGCCGGTAAATCGCCGGCAATATCACCCGCAGCCATGTAACTCGCCTTTTTACCATTAAATCCAAGATGTTCCGGTAATAGGTTTGTTACAAGCACAATTCTAGCTATAAAAATCAGCCCCAACGAGGGAAGTATAAATCTCTTGGTAAAGCGTCTAAGAAAAATGGAGTTTTTACTCTTTTCATATAGTATAATCAGAGCGGGTAGTGATGCTGCCACTGTCCAATGTGGCTCCACATGTTGTTTAAATCCCATGGCCCAGAAAAACAGTAACATTCCCATCACAATAGTGACTGCTGTTTTTTCAAATTGATCTTTGAATGAAAATTTAAAAATAGCATAGAAAATGGCGAATAGGGTGAACGGATTAAACACAGCCAGCTGGTTGGGCCAATATTCTAGTAGATAAGTAATCTTGAACCGAGCAGTTCTTGAAACCAGATGAAATTGAAATGTGGGGAATCCCATGCTGATTTGCCATATTATATGTGGCAGATATAGAGTTATAGCCATTAAAATACCGATCCAAAATTTTGTCTGCTTTAGTAATTTTATATTGGATAGTACAACCAGTCCTATTATTATAAATGCATGATATTTGCTATAGGCCATTCCTGCCATACATACTCCTATCATCAGAGCATCTCGCAATTTATTGTTGGTTATAAATTTTTTATAAAAGAGAAGAAAAAGAGCGGTAAAGAAGAGTAGTGGAGCATCGGGGGTTGTTATAAAACCATAAGCCGATAACATAACAAAAGAGCAGCTAAAAATAAAAAACATGAGTGCATCTTTTTTTGTGGTATAAGAGCTTCTTACCGTAAGCCATATAAACCATATAGTAAAAGGCTGCATTAGAATGGTCATAAATCTGACACCAAGTTCTCCTTTGAACAGCAGTCCGCTAAGAAACACTAACAAACCGGTCAGTGGTGGATGATCAAAATATCCCCAGTCTAAATGTTCTCCATAAAGTTTATAATACGCCTCATCGCTAAGTATCTCCATAAACAGGCCGTTTAGAAGATTTAGTATGAATAGCGAAGTTAATAATAGAATAAGCAACTTATCGGCTTGCCCTCTCTCTCTCATTATCTCTTATTTTTTTTGTTTGCTATTTGGGTGGAATTGATAAAAAAATTGAGTTTGATTAGTTGTTGATGGTGAATATCTGTGTTTGGCGTGAAATGAAGACTCCATGTAAAAACTGCATCTACATATTCTGTTTTTGCCAGTAATAACGTTATGTCCGTGCGATTATAGAAAGTGTGGTTGTAAAAAGGGTCGCCTCTGTGAAAAGAGATACCGGCTTGGGGAGATTCAAGATATTTTTGTTGTTTGTCTCCGGCATAAAATAGACTATTAATATCTAAACATTTCCACTTACCATGTATGTGACCAAGAAATCCCATTGGCGAGTACCATCTGTTGTTGGCTCTATACCTAATATTTGATATAAGAGCTCCACCTCTTATGTTAATATCATTTAGAAATAGGAAAGAGGCAAGATTCAACTCCAAATAGGGGTTGAACATAAATTTTTCGTATATACTCTCTCCTGCAAAAGTTCCCGCATAGTGTGTAAGCGCCATAAACCATCCTGTTGATATATTTTTATTTTTGTAAACTCCGTCAGATACTATACGGAAAGCCTCGCGGTCAGTAGCACTTTGACGGCTAAACCAGTTACAGTATAAGTCTGAGAAAAATCTCTCTCCTGTATATTGTAATAGGGTTCCCATTATGTTTGGACTGAAAAATGCAATTGAGTCATAAAGAAATACATCGGGAAGTTGAATATTTAGATCTCTTCTGGGGAAAACTCCAAAAATGCCGGTTATTCTATTTTTTTTATGTTTTAGATATAATGTAATTTCGGCATCTTTTTTTTCAGATGTCCCAAATTCGCTTATCCAAGAGTTACCAATCATCAATATAGTGCTATCAACACTAATTCCGATTTCGGGAGAGATGCGGGCTCCATAAATTGTTTGAGGCATCATATCACCTTTGTATTCTCTATTGTCGAACAGTTCGTAGAGCGATACATTCCATTCAAGTTTTTGAGCCGATATAAATAGAGAGAATATTAAACAAATAGTAAGTAATAGTAGCAATCTCATAATTTGGAAAATAAACATCAATTAATTAACACTATTTCACATTGATGCAAAGTTACTCATTAAGATGCGAATTTTGCAGAATCTATACTCATATTATTTCTATCTTTGCCACTCCAAATAATATTTGTTCGAGTATAATTATGAAGGAGCTGATTTATTTTTTAAAACGCTTTGTTAAGCCATATAATAAAAATCTGATATTATCAGTTGTATTTAATTTGTTCTCTGCTCTGTTGAATGTAGTATCTTTTGCCCTTATAATTCCAATTCTTGAATTGTTATTCAAAATTAATGAGGCAAACTATGAGCTTTTACAGTATAAGGCAGGATTTTTAGGTATACCTGATTTTAAGGTGTTGGTGAATAATTTTTATTACTATCTTACCTCTTGGATAGAGCTGTATGGTGCTCCAAAAACTCTACTTATACTGGGTCTGGTACTTATTGTTATGACTTTTTTTAAAATAGCCTGTTATTTTGGTGCAATGGCGGTTATGGTGCCATTGCGTACCGGAATAGTCAGAGATATAAGGGTTAGTGTTTATAAAAAGGTTTTAAATTTACCTATGAGTTTTTTTTCTAAAGAACGCAAAGGCGATATAATTACAAGAATGAGTGGAGATGTTTTAGAGGTAGAAATATCTATAGCCAGCTCTCTTGATCTTATGATAAAAAATCCAATATTGATTTTGGTTTATTTGACCACTCTGCTTGTACTTAGTTGGCAACTAACTCTTTTCACAGTCGTTGTTATGCCGGGCCTTGTTTGGATAATGAGTGTAATAGGTAGAAAACTGAAACAGAAATCACTGTTGGTACAGTCTAAATGGAGCGATACTATGTCGCAACTTGAGGAGACTCTTGGCGGATTAAGAATTATTAAGGCATTTCTGGCTGAAAATAATATGCGTAGCCGCTTTGTTAAGAGCAGTGATGAACTACGTACACTCTCTAACAGAGTTAATATTCGTCAGTCTTTAGCTCATCCGGTTAGCGAATTTTTGGGAACAGCGCTAATAGTTGTGGTTTTGTGGTTTGGAGGATCATTAATTTTGGGAAACAATTCTACCATAGGGGCTCCACAATTTATATATTACTTGACAATTCTTTACAGTGTGATTAATCCCTTTAAGGATTTCTCAAAAATAGGATATGCTATTCCCAAAGGTTTGGCCTCTATGGAAAGAATAGATAAGATTTTGTTTGCCGAAAACAATATAACAGATGTGGAAAATCCTATTGAGATAAAAGGTCTTAATGACAAAATAGAGTATCGCAATGTATCATTCTGTTATGAAGAGTCGTTGGAGATTATAAAATCTATAGATGTTGAGATACCAAAAGGTAAAACGTTGGCTTTGGTGGGTCAGTCGGGCTCAGGAAAGTCTACGTTAGTTGATTTATTACCCCGATTCTATGATATCACAGAGGGTTCAATTTTTATAGATGGAGTTGATATACGAAATATTTCTATTAAATCTCTTAGAGGAATTATGGGTAATGTTAATCAGGAGGCCATTCTGTTTAACGACTCTTTTTTTAACAATATAGCGTTTGGGGTTCCCAATGCAACCATAGATCAGGTTATAGAGGCGGCAAAGATAGCTAACGCCCACGAATTTATAATGGAATCTGAAAATGGTTATGACACCAATGTTGGTGATCGCGGATGTCTACTGTCCGGAGGGCAGAGACAACGAATAAGTATAGCCAGAGCTGTTCTTAAGAACCCTCCAATTTTGATTCTCGACGAGGCTACATCCTCTCTTGATACTGAGTCGGAAAGATTGGTACAAGAGGCACTGGAGAGACTTATGAAAGACCGCACCACTATTGCAATAGCTCACCGTTTGTCTACAATAAAAGGCGCTGATGAGATTTGTGTTATTCACGAAGGTAGTATAGTAGAGAGAGGTACTCACGATGAGTTGATAGCCCTTGATGGCTATTATAAACGCCTTAATGATATGCAGCAGTTATAAGATTTATTTGTATATAAGTGTAGTTAAATTATCCGGATTGAAAATTTCGTTAGCTATATTGATAATTTGAGACGGGGTGATGCTCTCTATCTTTTTGAATATTTCAGGGCTGGTTTCATATTTCCCATAATGTAAAAAACTTTTTCCCATACCCAGAGCCATACTTTCAAAGTTATCGCTTGCAACGCCTATCTGTCCAATTAACTGTTTTTTTGCAGCATTTAAACAACTTTCGGAGAGAATATTCTTACAGAATTTCTTTAACTCTTTTAAAGAGAGCGACATACAGTAATTTATATTATCTAAACTGCATCCAAAATATATGCAGAACACACCGGTATCAGAGTAGCTTATAACATTGCTCTCAACGTTGTATACAAGTCCCTTTTTTTCGCGGAGAGTTATATTTAATCTACTGTTCATACCCGGGCCTCCCAGAATATTGTTTAGAAGATATAGTCCTATGCGGTTGGGGTTTGTGCCACTATAACCACGTGATCCTATCATAACATGCGCCTGATGAGTCTCTTTACAAGTAGAAATATTTACCGGTTTGTAAATTGACACCGGTTTTCTTGATGTGCAACAATTAAATCCGGGTAGCTCATTTGATAGATGTTTTGTAGCAATCTTAATCATCTTTTTTATCTCTATACCACCAAATGCAAAGAACACCATGTTTTGTGGATGATAATATCTATTTTTGAATTTTAATGCATCAATGGTGTCAAAATTTCTTAGTGTCTCAGCACTTCCCAGAATACTATTTCCCAAAGAGTCGTTTTGAAAAAGCAGACTTTCAAATTCATCGAAAATAAGCTCTGCTGGGTTATCCTCGTAGCTCTTTATCTCATCAAGAATCACGCTAACCTCTTTCTCTATTTCACTTTGAGGAAATGTACCGTTAAAGACTATATCAGAGAGAAGTTCCACAGCTCTTTCAAAATCGCGGTTAAGAGAAGAGGTGTAGAATATAGTATTCTCTTTAGTAGTGAAAGCGTTAAGTTCTCCTCCTACCAATTCCATCCTGTTTAGAATATGCCAAGCTCTCCTTTTTTTTGTACCTTTGAACGCCATGTGTTCAATAAAGTGTGCCATACCAAGTTCGTTAGGGAGCTCTTCGCGGGTACCAACATTGATTGCAATACCACAATAAACCACGTTTGTTGGCGATGGAAGGTAAATGACTCTTAAACCGTTAGAAAGTGTCTGTATATATGGACTCATTTTTGCAGGCGTAATTTTAATAACTTTGCAAAACTACAATAAATATTAGGCAGTTCTATAAAAAATATAGATATTTGCCGATCAAAAATAACGCATTCGTCCTTATATCAGAGTGCATTTAGTTGATGGTTAATTGTCAGTTTTATTCAATGGAATTGCTATTATTAACACTATTATGATTGATTCAATAAAAAAGATTATTGCCAGTGAGGCGCAGGCTATATTGAACATACCTGTAGGAAAAGAGTATATAGAATCGGTCAAACTTATTGTTTCTCAGGTTCATGAAAAAAAAGGCAAGCTAATAACAAGCGGTATGGGCAAGGCTGGGCAGATAGCAATGAATATGGCCACATCTTTTAGCTCTACCGGAACTCCGGCTGTATTTTTACATCCCAGCGAAGCGCAACATGGGGATCTAGGTGTTTTGCAGGAGAACGACCTATTTTTTTTAGTCTCAAATTCCGGTAAAACGCGAGAAATACTTGAGTTAATAGATTTGAGTCGTAAACTTGATCCTTCAATAAAATTTATTGGATTGACCGGTAATCTTGATAGCCCTTTGGCTAGAGAGGCTGATATATGTATAACCACAGGTAAGCCAAAAGAGGTTTGTGTTTTGGGATTAGCTCCCACTACCAGTACAACCGTTATGACTGTTATAGGTGATGCATTGGTTGTAGAGACCATGAAAATTATCGACTTTAAAGCCGAAGATTATAACAAACGTCATCATGGCGGCTATTTAGGAATACGCTCCCGTTCGTTATTATGAGAAAAGTTTTTGGAGTTAGTGAAACTGTTTACGATATTATTTTTCGTAACGAGCAGCCTATAGCAGCAGTGCCGGGAGGATCGGTATTTAATGGTCTTATATCTTTGGGGCGATTAGGTGTTAAGGGAGTACTTATCAGCGAGGTAGGCGATGATAGAGTAGGAGAGACAATAGAACGATTTTTAGTGAATAACGGAGTCTGTACCGACTATATTTCCAAATATAAGGGTACCAAGACCTCTATCTCTTTGGCATATCTTGATGAGAACAATGATGCATGTTATAGTTTTTATAAAGATTACGACAAGGTAAGATTGGATTTTGAAATGCCTACAGTTAAACCCAACGATGTGGTTATGTTTGGCTCTTATTATGCTCTCAATCCGATTCAACGCTCCAAAGTTCTGGAGTTTTTAAAATATGCTAAAGGCTGTGGTGCTATTCTATATTACGATTTGAATTTCCGCGACAATCATAAGAATGAAATTGATAAGTTGATTGGAATAATAAACGAGAATTATGAGCTTTCCGATATAGTAAGAGGTTCTAAAGATGATTTTCGAACATTATACGGCATATCTGATGTAGATAAAATCTTTCAAGATAGGATAGCTCCATATTGTCAATGTTTTATATGTACTGGCGGCGCCTCCGATATTGAGTTGAGATATAACTCTTTATCCAAATCTTATGTAGTGGACAGTATTGAGAATATTAGTAGTACCATAGGGGCCGGCGATAATTTTAATTCGGGAATTGTTTTTGGAATAATCAGAGGCAATATTACAAAAGATAAAATTGGTGAGTTGAAAGAGAGCGATTGGGATAGATTAATTAAGTACGGAATTGATTTTGGCTCAGAGGTATGTAAAAGTATAAACAATTATATAAGCTTAGAGTTTGCAGAAAAATATGCTCTTTCTTCTTCGAAAAAAATATAATATATTTAATTTATGAAGTGGAGTAATTTTAAAATCCACTTTACCAACACCATAGATAGACCTCTATTTACGGTAGCTTGGAACTTACTGCTTGTATATCTCTGTTTTATGGTTTGTAGAGTACTATTTGTACTTGACAATTACAGTTTTTATGCGGAATATTTTAGGTCGAGTGTATTGATCTCCATGCTGAAAGGGGGCTTGGTTTTTGATACATCGGCTATTTTATATCTGAGTGCCATCTATATAGTTATGGTACTTTTCCCCCTTCATTTAAAAGAGAAAAGAGGTTATCAACTGGTAGCGAAAGGCCTATTTATAACTCTTAATATGCTAGGTATTGTGATGAACCTAGCAGATACGGTATATTTCAAATATTCGGGAAGACGTACTACAATCTCTCTGTTTAACGAATTTTCAAACGATGACAACGTAATCTCCATTATATTTAAAGAGGCGTTAAATTCCTGGTATCTTACATTAATAGGCATAGTTATGCTTATTATTCTCATAAAATATACCAGAATTCCCCGCACAAACAGATGGCACAAAAACTATTGGCGTTATTATATTGTAAGAGTACCTATATTTATTGCAGTAATACCCTTGGTGGTTTTTGGTATGCGGGGAGGGACCGGTTCTATACGTCCTATCACTCTAAGTAATGCAAACCAGTATGTAGACCGTCCAATTGAGGCTGTGGCAGTTCTTAACACCCCGTTCGTTTTTTTACGAACAATTGATAAAAAGAATTTTGTTAATCCGGATTATTATACTGAAAAAGAGCTGAACTCTATTTTTTCTCCAGAAATATATCCTGAAAGTGATCTCTTATTCAAGAATAAAAATGTTGTAGTACTTATTGTTGAGAGTTTGGGGAAAGAGTATATAGGGGCACTTAATAAAGGGAAGGATAATTACGAGACTTTTACTCCATTTATTGATTCGATAGTTGAGCATAGCCTCTATTTTACATGGTCTTTTGGTAATGGTAGAAAAAGCATAGATGCCATGCCCTCTATCCTTTCGGGAATACCCATGTTTGTTGAGCCTTTCTTTTTAACTCCCTCTTCTATGAACAAAGTGTCGGGAATAGCGGGTGAGCTTAAGAGAAAGGGTTATTACACCGCCTTTTTTCATGGGGCAAAGAATGGTTCTATGGGATTTCAAGCATATTCCCGCACATCCGGTTTCGACGATTATTTTGGCCGTACAGAATTTGAACAGGAGCCGAATAATAGAGGAAAAGAGATGTACGATGGAGTTTGGGCTATCTGGGACGAGCCTTTCTTACAGTTCTTTTGCGATAAGATGAATACATTTAGAGAGCCATTTATGACCTCTGTATTTACAGCCTCTTCGCATCACCCTTTTGCAATACCTGATAGTTATAAAGAGGTGTTCAAAGAGGGGGAAGTTCCTATACATAAGTGTATACGCTACACTGACAATGCACTTAGAGCATTTTTTTTGAAAGCCTCAGAACAAGAGTGGTTTGCCAATACCCTGTTTGTATTAACAGCAGATCATACTAATCAGTCTGTTCGTCCGGAATATCAGACAGATTGTGGATTGTTCAGTGTTCCTATTATTTTCTACGATCCGTCGGGAGAGATTTCGGGTAGAGTTGATGCAATAGCTCAACATATAGACATAATGCCATCTGTGTTGGGTTACCTGGGTTATGAATATCCCTATGTGAGCTTTGGACAAAATCTTTTTTCTACTCCATTGAATCAAACCTATGCTGTAAACTATCTTAGTGGTGTTTATCAATTTTTTAAACAGGACTATCTACTTCAGTATGATGGAGAGAATGTTATGGGCCTATATAATTTCAAAGAAGACACTTTACTGAAGCACAATCTTAAAGAAGAGTTGCCTATTCAGCAGGATATGTTAAGAGAACTAAAGGCGATAATCCAGCAGTATATGGAAAGAATGAACAGTAATCGTCTTGTTATTGAACGAACCTATAACTCTGTGCCAAAGTAGAGATTAATCAGTAAAATTTCCGGCCTATTGCCTGTTCTTACGGGAGGGCCCCATGTACCGTAGCCGGTAGATACATAGTAATGGGTATTCTCTTTCTTATAATAGCCTCTACTAACCTCAAACATCTTATTTGTTATATAACCAAAAGGCCATAGTTGACCATGATGTGTATGTCCTGAAAGTTGCAGATCAATTCCGGCTTTAGCCGCTTCTTCCAAGTTATATGGCTGATGATCAAGAAGTATAATTGGTTTTGAACTATCAACTCCTCTCATAAGTTCCTCTATAGTGAGGCGAGTATTGCCCTCAAAATTTTGTTTCTGTAAATCTTCGCGTCCTATAATATAAAAACTCTCATTTACTAAAAGAGCGGTGTCGCGCAATACCTCTATACCATTTTCTTCAAGATAGGCTATTGGTTTATCGCCTCCGCCAATATATTCGTGATTTCCCGTTGAAGCAAAAACACCGTAAGGGGCATAAAGTCGTTTTAGATCTTCACCCAGATTTTGCTCTATTACCGGCCCTATATCTGCATCGACCACATCGCCGGCAAATAGTATAAGGTCAGGATTAAGAGCGTTAATTTTATTGACTAGTTTTTTTGTACGTTTTGGTCCAACTAATGTACCTAAGTGAATATCGCTGCCTGCCACTATCCTTAAGCAATCTATATTTTCCACCCTTTTGGGTATGGTTAAATCAAGAGTTACTATTTTGGGTGTTCGAGCATTTATAAATCCCAATCCTACAACTATTATTGTTAATGAAGTAACAACACCTAAAAGTACTATTTTTAACATAGGAATATTTCCGTTTGATAGTTTTGTTATATACGGAAATATAAGATTTACTAACCGCCCAAGATCTATTATTAAAAGCAAAAGAGTAGCGTATAGCATCACAGCAAACCAAAACGCACCAATCCAATGAAGTGTAATAGTTACAGGATTATACCAAGTTTTTTCAAGAAAACGGCCGGCCGGATAAGCAATAAACATCAGTATCATTAGAGCAATAAACCATGGACGCATAGCCGGAAACAGTTCTAAAGAGTGCCATCCGTGCATACCTATATAAAAGTTGACCAATGCATGAACTGCAATAAAAACAATAAAAAACAGATACATGATTAATATTAAAAAACGCAACAAATATAACTCCAAGAAGCCCGTATTACTCTAAATAAGCTTTTAAAAATACTTAAACCTACATCTAAAATATCAGAGTATTAGAATAAAATGAGGAGTAGAAAAAAACTACAAGTAATAAAATCGTTATATATCTATATACTCTTATGATAGAGGGGCTTTCATTTCCATTTTAACCGTAAGCTGTTACTTACTACACTTACACTACTCAAAGCCATAGCTGCAGCTGCAATCATTGGATTGAGCAAAAAACCGTTTATAGGATATAAGATACCCGCTGCAATAGGGATTCCTATAAGGTTATATATAAATGCCCAAAACAAATTTTGTTTAATAGTGCTTACTGTCTGTTTTGAAAGCCTTATAGCCTGTGGTATTTTAGTAAGATCGGATGAGATAATAGTCATTTTTGCTACATCCATTGCAATATCCGAACCCTTACCCATTGCTATACTGACATCGGCTGTTGCCAATGCCGTACTATCATTTATACCGTCTCCTACCATTGCCACTGTTTTGCCTTGCAGTTGCAACTCTTTTACAAAATCAGCTTTGTGCTGTGGCAATAATTCGGATTTGTAATGCTTAATACCAGTCTGCCCAGCTATGGCTTTAGCTGTGGATTCGTTATCGCCCGTAAGCATATATATTTCAATGCCCATACTCTCTATCTCTTTTATGGCAGCTATAGATGTTGTTTTTATCTTATCAGATATGGCTATTACTGAAAGGGCCTGTTTGCTATCTGAAAACCAAATAACAGTTTTAGATTGTTTGCTCCACTTCTCGGCTTGTTGTTGTAATTGATTTGGAATAGCCACCCTGTTTTCTACCAATAATTTTTTATTTCCCACAAAATAGATTTCGTTATTGTGATTGGCTTTTGCTCCTTTGCCAGTAATAGAATCGAAATCTGATAATTTAATAGTAGAAACATCGTTCAAATATTTTACGACAGCCTCTGCCAATGGGTGCTCAGACTGATTTTCTATACTTAAAAGAATCTCTTTTGTTGTATCGTCATTGTTAAGCCATTGAATATCTGTAACTTGTGGTCTGCCCTCTGTAATTGTTCCCGTTTTGTCTAAGATTATCGTATCTATTTTTTTTGCTAACTCAAGACTTTCAGCATCTTTTATTAAAATACCTTTTTCAGCACCTTTACCAACGCCTACCATAATAGCCGTAGGTGTAGCTAAACCTAAAGCACAAGGACAAGCAATAATCAATACTGTAACAGCTGTCAATAATCCCTGTACCAATCCGTTATTGCCATTTAAAAAGAACCATAATGTAAATGTGAGTATAGCAATAGTGATAACCACAGGAACAAAGACTGCAGCAATTTTATCGACTAATTTCTGTACAGGCGCTTTACTTCCCTGCGCATCTTGTACCATCTTTATAATCTGGGCAAGTATAGTCTCTTTTCCAACCTTAACGGCTCTAAACTGGAAACTACCCTTTTGGTTAATTGTTCCCGCAAATACCTCTTCGTTTTCTTTTTTCAATACAGGTACGGGTTCACCACTTAACATACTTTCGTCCACGTAAGAATTGCCCAAAGTAACCACGCCGTCCACTGCTATTTTGTCGCCCGGCTTTACTAGTATAATATC
The DNA here is from genome assembly GCA_035647375.1 of Bacteroidaceae bacterium. Lineage (GTDB taxonomy): Bacteria > Bacteroidota > Bacteroidia > Bacteroidales > Bacteroidaceae > Colenecus. Next base: position 11,479 of record DASRNO010000066.1, on the reverse strand, counting down.
GCCTTTGTTTACATCTTCAATATCGATCTGTTTTTCTGTTCCGTTACTCTCTATTACTATAACGGTTTTAGATTGTAAGCCCATCAGTTTTTTTATTGCCGAAGAGGTGTTGTTTTTGGCTTTTTCTTCTAACAATCTACCCAATAGAATAAAAGTGATAATAACGGCTGCTGCTTCAAAATAGATGTGAGCTTGTAATCCTCTTTGATGCCAAAAATTGGGAAACAGCATGTTAAACAGACTGAAAAAATATGCAATACCCGTACTCAATGCAACTAAAGTATCCATATTTGCAGAGCGGTGTTTGGTTTGTTTCCACGCATTTATAAAGAAATCCCTGCCCAACCACAATACAACGGGTGTAGAGAGTGCCCACATAATGGGATTGGCATACGGCATATTGGTAAAAAACATTCCAATTACCATGATAGGTAAAGAGAGCACAACTGCCAAAATGGTTTTTGTTTTTAACTTTTGTAGTTTTTCAGTATGGATAGCCTCTAACGACTCTTGCTGTGCAGCCTCATTCTCTATCAACAAATCAAATCCAATAGATTGTACTGCCCTCTGTATTTTGATGGCATCTGTCATATTGGGCAGATATTTAACAGTCAAATTACCTGTTGCAAAGTTTAAAGAGGCACTTACAATGCCTATTTGGTTTTTCACAATACTCTCGGCACTTATAGCACAAGAAGCACAGGTCATTCCCAAAACAGGAAAGGTGTTTTTTACGGTAACAACACCATAACCCAACTCTTTTATAGCTTCAACCGCATTACCTATAATTTCTACATTCTCTACCGTTATAGCAGCTCTACGGTTGTTTAATTCCACTCTATGAGTTATTACTCCTTGAACCTGCTCTAATCTTTTTTCAACTATTAAAGCACCATGTTCGCTCTCTACATTCTCTAAAGGGAGATAGATTACCTCTCTATTGTTATTTGTGGTCATTTTACAATTATTTCAATCAACACTGCAAAGTTGCAATTTACAATGAAATTTTCTACAGTTATATATCATTTAATTATTATATTTGTCCAAAATATTTTAAACAATAACATCCGACCCCTTAGATGGTTATTCCGAGAGATGATAAATTATTGTTCATATTAAAAATAAAGAATATTTTTAAATCAGCCTTAGCGTTAAATTCTTAATTGCTAGTAATCATCAAGATAGACTTATTATTAATTTAAAATATAAAGTAGATAAAAATGAAAACAAAAACTATTGTTATTGCGCTGTTTAGTGCGTTAGTGCTTTTTACAGGTTGTGAAAAAGATTCGTCTGAAACCCAACAGGGATCTCTTGAAATTAGGTGTGTTAACCCTATAACTTCTAATATTAAAGATAATTCTCAAATATTAAAGGTAAAATCAAGATTGTCAAACTCACAGTTAGTTGGTGATACAACCGAAACTATAATGATAAGCATGAAGATTGGTATAGGAGATGTATGGGTGTCGCAAGACGAGGTTAAAGTAGGAGAACCGGATAATCTTACATGGGTTAAATTGACTAAAAAAACAAATACAGAGTTAAAATTATTTGAGGATTACACATTTCCTGCCACTGAAATTCCCGTAGGTACCTATAAGAGCATCAAAATAACTCTTAAGAATAACTACTATAGAGTACTACAACTAAGCTCAGATCCAACGGTTATATATGAGATTTTGGGAACAATGGGAAGTTCCAGCGATCCATGTGATCCAAATGATGAGAGTTGGGCGCGCGTCAATTATTTCAGTACAGATGGAAATCATTATTTAATTGATGGGGAGTTTAAAATGGCAGCACCAGGTGAAAAAGTTGGTGGATTTACTATTCAATCAGATAAAAAGGCAATATTAACATGGCGACTTGGTGCAGGAGCAACAGAGACCTGTACCAATTATATAATTGATACGAATGGTAATAGAGAATGGGATTGCGGAATTGATCATATAGATATAGAATGCCCTCCATCAGTTCAACAAATGTGGGATTTTGTAGTTGAATATGAACAATAATCAATGAATTATTAAGAGTGTGCATGTGCCATAAGACAGTTAAAGGACTTTCCACTATATCTTATGGCACATACATACTCTTAATTTAATTACATATTTAGATAAAACATTACACCAATGTATTATTTTATAATCTTAATACTATTACCATCAATTTTTAATATATATACTCCTTTTGTCAATAGAGAAGTATCAATGTAATTACTGCCATTTTTGATATCTGTATTCAACATTGCTTTCCCCGATAAATTATAAATTGTTGCTGTGCCGTTTTTTTGAGCAGATACAACTATGTAATCTGTAAAGGGATTGGGATAAATTGAAATCTTACTTGTATTTAAGTTGTTTACTCCGCTCGTGGGACTGGAAACAGGACTAATTTTTGCCGTCCAAACATTATTCCAGAAGTTGTCGGTAAGTACGGTGGAATATACACCAAACTCAAGGATATCTCCATGGCTGAGGAGCTGTTCCTGATACGATAAAAATATCGGCTCTTCGTTTACATTATACATAACGAAATCGGGCGCAATAGCGAGAGCCTGATCGGCATCTGTAAACCGTATGTCGTTGAGGTAGCCGTAGGCTGCTTCGTAAGCAAAACGACGGTCGGCCGTTTGAACGGCATCCAACGCCTCTTCGACGGTCAACGTGGCTGTGGCAAATCGATAACCCCAGGCCAGCGAAAGATCGGCCCAGTTTACGGCCAGAATCACCTTGTTGTCGCCTTCGCCCACCCAATATACTATGTCGTCTGCCGTGATGCTGTTGTTTTTGTCCACGGCATACAAGACGGTAATGCTGGTGTCGGAGCTGACATTTTCGATGGTAAAGGTATTGTCGACAACTTGAGCAGTGACATCGGTGTAGGCGCCCAATGTTACGCTACCGATATGATAGCCGGGATCGGGGGTAAAGTTGTATTGTATACTGCCGCCTTTGGCTACCACGCTATCGCCTGCGGGCGAAATTTCCCCGAATTGGTAAACGCCCCAATCATCGCTGGTGCCGCTCGTTGCTGTGACGGTGTAGTTGGCTACGGGAATATGAATGTCGGGGATGGCACCAAAATAGGCTTCACGCACGCTTGCGTTCAGGTTGGGGCTCACGCCGTTCTGTTTGGTTATTTTACGATGAGCACCATAGCTGGAACCGAAGCCTTTGGTCTTGAGAACTCCTTTTTCCAGCACAAATTCATTTTCCGTAAAATCTGCGGGAATAGTGGCCTTGAACTCCTGTGCCCGGCTGGCAAAGGTATATTGTCCGGGCCCTAATATGAGCGGGAAGTTGATATCCGCATTGCTGTACTGGATGCCGGCGCTCATGTTGTATATGCCGCTCATCTTGTTGGCAGGGTGGTAAAGCCTGTTGAACAGTACCGAAACCTCATCTCCCGGCACAAACGCCTCGCCGGGATTAGTAAGGTTGCTAATAGTGTAGGTAACGGGTTTGGCAGTAATAATCTGATAGCTTGCCGCTCCATCTGCTGCAATTAGCTTCACAATGTTGCGTCCGAAACCAAGTTTTACGGTGTAACTGCCGTCGGCATTTACCGTTACGCTGTCCGTTGCAAATCCGCTGTACGAGGTCATCAGTTCGCCAATGGTAGGCGTTGCTACCAACACTTCTGCCACACCTTACCTTCGGGGCTAAATGTGTAGGGGAAGCTGCCTTGGCTGGCCTCAAAATACATCACATCGTGCTCGGCATCAATGGCTACGCCATCGGTTTTGTCAGTGCCGTCCTGTGCCCAAAAGGCGTTGAGGTTCATATTGGTGGTAATGGCCGCTTCGGGCTGGTCCACGGCCACCACGAACACGCCCGTATTTTCGGGCCAGAGCTTGCTGAACAAGGCCCCATGACTTGCCAACGAATCGGCCGCAAGGCGTAAATTGGTGGTGTGGTGGGTAAGCATGGCATCATAATCCACCAGAACGATTGCCGTGCCGGCTCCCACGGGCGTAATTTCGCCGGTTTCGCTGATGGTAATAACGCTACTGCTGGGCTTTCCGTTTTCGTCCACAACGCTATAGTGAAAATCAGGCTCAATGAAGTAGTTATTCACATCGGTATCTATAGCCTGCCAATTGCGGGTGTGAATAAGTTGAAAGCTGGTATCTGACCTCAATGGCAGGGTAAGAAAGCCTTGTGCATTGATGTTGATAAACACATCTGCCACGTTTCTACCGTCTAAGTGGGCCTCATCGTGGTCTATTGCTTTTGGGCCGTATGCCGAGAGCTGTTCATGGGTAAATGCCAGCAAACTATCTGATTCTACGGGTCTATCGTTTCTGGGTTTAAATAAACCTACATGTGTTGCATTCCCATCGCTGCTTATGCGGTAGTTAAAGCCACCCGAAGCATTTTTGGGAGCTGGCAAATTGTAGTACCAAATATTGCTGGTATCAGTTTCGAGGATATACACCTCTTCTTGCTTGGTAAAAGGCACGTAGTGCTTGGTGAGGTAGTTGCCCGCCACGCTTACACCTTGGTCTTTGTCGCCCACATACACGGTGGCATTTTTGGGTACATTGAATTGGTAGTTGTGGGCAGGAATAACTGCATTGTTTGTAATGCAAAAATCCCAGAGTTCGATAGCGTTCATATAAGGATAGCCAACCGCTGTTTTTAAGTTGGTTATTACCAATTGCACTTCGCCTTCGATATTCAAGTCTTTATACGAAACATATTGCGGCACAAATGTTTGTGCATTAAGGTCTGTTATAGTATCATTCCATACTACTATCTCTCCTTTTTTTAATTCCACTTTAAAAGAAGTTTCTCCGGGGTCATTCATGCCCCACTCCCAATAGAAAGACAGAGCATCACAACCATTTGGAAAAACAGGAGAGGTTAAAACACCATTCCCAGCACCAGGCGTGCCTTCTGAGGCATTCAAAACGGTATAAACTATTCCTTCCCATTCATATTGGTAAACCTGTTTTCCATTACAAGTCCAACCATTGGGCGTGCTGTTAGAGGTAAAGCCACTCGATAAATCATCCGTAATATCGCACGATTGTGCATTTGCCCCCATGCTGTATAATAGAAAAACAGCAATAATATATATGTATTTCAATAAATTAATTGGTTTCATATCTATTTTCCTCCTTTCTTAGTTATTGGAATAATTTTATTACCATGTTTTAAATGATAACTACCATTAGGCAATGTGGAAAGATTGATTTTTTCGCCTGCTTTTACTTCTGTCTGTAAAATTACCGTGCCGTTTTCATCAAGTATAGCTACTGCACCGCCTGAATAAGAAGTAACAGGGAAATAATCAGCAACCTCCACCGCTTTGGTGCTTGCAGCCCGTTTTGCTTGTGGCACTGCTACCGAAGAAGAAGCCACTGCTCCTGTTTTGGTTACTTTCAATTTGTCCATACAGAAATAAACTGCGGTATTTGGACCGTAATTTACATCGCCAATTACAAGTTCATCGGTTGATTCCATTGTGAAATAAATAGCTTTGAGACTACTCCATACGCGAGAGTTAAAGGGGATTTTTACCCAATCGGGAGATTGTCTCACATAGTACTTTACTCCCGAATCGTATTCTGCTAAAATTACCGTATCGGTAACTTCTGTACCGATATTTTTAACTCCGTGAATAATCAATTTGAAGTAATCGCCCGGCTGGTTCAGCGGACGTGCAAATCCATCGCCATATATGTTTCCATAATAGGGCCAGGGGTGGTTGGAGATATAAATTTCGTGAGCAGTGAAGAGCGAATCGCCAGCAAGGCTTATTTTTACCGATGGGTTATTCATATCGAACTGATTGGTTTCAGTGTTGTAATACCCCCAATAGGCAACAAAATAGGGTTCGCCTTTGGTTACTGTAATAGGAGATGTAGAGGAAATTCCTCCACCTGCCATTACTCCCCATTGGTTTGGCACCCAATTTATACTACCTGTATGAAGCGTATCGGTACTGAGGAAACCAAAATTTCGGGTATCGCCGTTGGCACCTGATATAAGACCTTCCCAATAAGAACCCCATGACGAAGTGTGAGAAAGTTTAAATTTACCGTTTGAGGCGGTATAGCCGTCTGTGTCGGTATAGGTTCCACACCAATAGCCACCTCCTACATTCAAAGCTGTATTGGAGTTGTAATTCCCAGTAATGGAATCCGTCCAATTCAGACAATCTAAACGGCAATTAGTTAGTTTTGTGCAATTAGTTACGTCGCTTGCACTTAATGTCAGCGTTGTTTGTGCCGACATGCTCGTTGAAAGGCTTATTGTTACGATTAAAGCCATCCAAAAAGGGTAAAATTTTTTACTCATTGTATTTCTTTGCGGACTTGCACCGCGCCCTTCCTTTGGGGGCATTCTTTCCTATTGTTATTAAAAAAGTGATTATCACTGTGTATTATCCTTTTTTGTCATTATTGAGCACAAGGGTTAAGCTGCAACTTCTTGCACACGCAAGGCAGGAAATCGCTTTGCGCTCAGCTCAAATGCACCAAACATAACAGCGGTGTAAACCAGATCGCCCGCAATGGTGTTTTTGAAAAAGGGTATGCCTGCCGTATAGCACGCCATGAGGCCGCTGAGGGTTTTGGGGTACATGGTTCCCGAAAACCATACGCCAAAATTGGATACCAGAAAGAAAATAAGCGATGCACCCAGCGCGGAAGCTGCCAAAGCGGGTATTCTCACTTTTTTCAGCATTAGCATGCCCAGCACCACAATAAGTGCAAACGCACCGTAGGTGAATAGCGAGCCGCTATAGAACCACACAAAATGGTCGAAGTACTGCCCATACACCACGTTGTTCAACACCAGGTCGCTAATCCACATGGATACAATGGGAATAATAAATGCCCAATAGCGTTTACTGTAATACGCCGCTCCAAATAATGCCATTCCACCAATGGGAGCAAAATTTGCAGGGTGAGGAATCAAACGGCTGAGAGCCGCCAAGAGAACAATCAGACTGATTATTCCAAACCGTAAATGAATTTTGTTTTTAATCATATAGTTTTTATTTAAAAGGTTTGTACTATTTATATAATAGAGCGAAGTGCGCAGGAATGTCGCCCGTTTGCACCTGCCATTTCTTCTTGCCATCTTTCCCAAAGCAGTACAGCGAGCCGGGATATACATAGTTGGCCGCATCGGTAAGGTAGATATCCTTGGTAATAGGGTTTACCTCAATGCCGTAGGGCATGGACATCTTTTTGTCCTCCCCGTCGGTAATAAAGTTTTTGCTCACAATCTCCTTTGTGGCCACATTCACAATGCCGTAGGCAATTGTCCATTCGTACTCGTAGTAGCTCCACTGGTTGCCGATAATGTAGAGCGAATCGCCGCAAAGCGTAAACTCCGCCACGGGGATATCGAGCGCCCCTGCGTAGGTATCCGTATGGGTATCAATCCAAAAGAGGCGCGAGGGCACATCGTAGTAGTCGCCGCGGGAGGTAACCCACAGGTTGCCGTGCCTGTCGGCCCGCAGGTGGTGCAGGTTAATCTCCACCTCAATCCGCTTTATCTCGGTAAAGGTGTTGATATCAATAACCGAAACGGTATTCTCGTAGTTGGGCACCATATAGCCGCCGCTGTTGGCCACATATATCTTGTTGCCCACTATCTCCAGCTCGTCGGGCTGAAAGCCCACCAGGCATCTGTCCACCACCTGCAGCGTGGCCGTATCCACCTTTGCCACGTAGCCGATTTGCTCGTAATCGGGGTTAATTTCCACCGGGCCGGCGTAGGAGGTAACGTAGGCGTAGCCCTCGTGAAACTGAATGTACCTACAGTTGGGGATATCTATTTGCCCCAAGCGCTTGGCCGTAAATTTGTCCATCACTTCGATTTTATTGGAGCAATTGATGACAGCGTAAAGTCGTCCGCCATAAATCTGCAGGTCGTTGCCCACATCGCCCAGCTCCTTGGGCACAGAGGGGTTGGCCGCTGCATAAATGTTGCGATGATACTCGCCAGTAATCAGATTCATATAATCTAGCGTGGATTTATTGCTGCCCATATTGGCCTCGTTTAACAAGTAAAAACCCAGCAGACGAGGCGTGTAAATGATAGAATCAATTAAGCTTGAGTCTTGCGGAATGGAATCGGTCGGAGCGACCGAGCTTGAGTCTTGCGGAATGGAATCGACCGGAACGACCGGAACGATTACTTCGGGAATGATTCCTTCGTCCTCGCGGCAACTAGTTAAAACCAAAATGTAAAGGCTTAACAGCACAAGGCTTATGTTTTTTAACTTGCTAATTGTAATCTGAAATTGAATCATATCTCTAATTTTAAAATGATTTTGAAGTTTCGTCCGGGCATTGGATAATTCAGCACTACATCGTACTGCTGATTTAGAATGTTATTTATTTCGGCAGAAATTTTAACTCTCCACAATTCTTCCTGTAAGGATTTTTTTTTGAAGCAGAATGTTTTACCCAAATTTAAATCGTGAGTATACCAGGGCTGTTCATGGTTTTCGCGGATATTCGCCGAATTGTGGTAACGTTCACCTACATAAATAAAGCTATAATTCAGATCCAAAGTTTTCCATACCACATTTGCTATTGCCGAACCGTTGTGCCATGGAATATAGGCTATCTGCCCGCCGTACCATGGACTTGTTTTATCGGTAAATTCCTGCGCTCGTTGGTAAGTGTAATTAAGACTGGTATTCAACAAAATACTGGCCGGCAGTGTCCAATTCATTTGTGCGGATACATCCAGACCGCGAATTTCTACATAGCCCAGATTCATCATCATCCAACGGTACTGTCCGTTGCCTTTAGGAATAGCGACAATTTTATCGATAACTTCATTGTAATAGATATCGGTGTTAATATTCAAGTAATTAATTATTCCTTTTTCGAAATGTTTATCATACTGAAATCCAATATTATATTGTGTTGTGTATTCTGGGTTTAGTTTTATATTCCCTATATCGGTGTAGTATAAATCGTTGAAAGTAGGCATTCTAAAAATACGTTTATAGAAGGCTCTGAAATTCAAATTTTCGCGCTTAAAAGGTTTGTAGGATAGAAAAACGGCGGGTGTGTATTCTTCTTTATTGTCTGGCTTTCCTGCATTTACCAGCCTTACATCTTCAAAAACAAATGTTCCCAAAATACTTGCTTGACCTTTAAGCTTCTGCCACTCAAAAACCGTGGCAAAGGCAGTAAGCAAAGTGTTCCTTGCTGGAAGAACAAAGTTTACCAGATTAGAGTTTAATGTATTATATTGATAGTCAACAGAAAGACTTGCATCCCAGTTCCGCATAATGGAATATTTATTGGCTGTCGACACATATATTTCTTGTTGTAAGAAAGCGTTGTCGATATACATCAAAGTGGTGTCGGGGTTTAGGTAGCGCATCCAATCGTTGGCGTACTTTGCATTGATAAGAAAATCGTAATTTTTAAACAACGTTTTTACGAAACGACCCTGTACAAAAAAATTTTTATCCCATTGTCGTTGTGAATGTTTCCATACATTATTGACGATTGCTCCAGGTATACCTTTTTCGGAATTATAGAAATAAGATTTGATTTGCCAATGTCCGTTTTCAATATAACCGTTTAGAGCGTTTTCAATACGGAAGGAATGAATGTCTCCATTTTGACGAATAGCAGTAGTATCCCACGCAACTGTTTTGTCGGGTAGTATTTTACGATAGCGAAAGAGATATTTTCCTGAGGAATAGATATATTCAGAGTTCAAGCTTGACGAGATATTATTGTTAATTTTTTGTTCCCATAAAATAGAGGGATTGACTAAATCGAAAGAACCTGTGCGGAAATAATAAACGAAATTGTATTTTTTGTTATGGTTAAATTGCGGACGACGTGTGCGCAGATATACAGTTCCTGCCGAGCCGAAGTCTTTGGCTGATTGAAAAATTTCGCTTTTCTGACCGTTATACAAACTTATTTCATCAATATTATCTAACGAAAATTTGCCTAAATCAATCTGTCCGTTTTGAGCGTTACCAAGTTGAATGCCATCGTAAAAAACACCCAAATGGTTTGTTCCCATACTGCGAATGTCAACAGTTTTCAATCCACCTATGCCACCGTAATCTTTAATCTGTACACCCGAAAAAAATCTTATAGCATCGGCTACGGAAAAACTGTTCAATGCCTCTAATTTTTTGCCCGAGAGTCGTTGTGAGGGAATAACTTCACGGTAACGATCACCTATAACGACAATTTCTTGTAAAATCAACGCACTGTCTAACTTGTTTTGCGCAAACATTGTTGTTGCTACAGTAAGCAACAGATTTACGTATAACGTTCTGTTCAGAAACATAAAAAGCCGTTTAAAATCTTATTAAACAGCTTTCAAACAATAAAAACCGGATAAACTTTGTAGAAAAAAACTGCTGCAATGTTTGTCCTAAGCTTTATTCCTCGAAAGCTTTAAACTAAATCATTTTGGCAGGTTTCCTGACTTACTTCTTCTTTAAATCGCCCTTCCCATTCCTGTAGGAACAGTGGTTTGAGTATTGTTCAAAGATTTTAGCGAAGCTTACAGTAGCGGGTCTGTTTAGGATTTTCACCTAATTCCCTTTTCAACGTATTCCTGAAAACATGTAGAATATCGTCACCAAAATTACAGAGGCAAAGATAATACTTTAATTACAATTAACGCTGTTTTAAAATTAAAATGGTAGAAAATAGCGTTAATTGACGATGCAAAAAATATAGTCAGCACGTTCACAGCAAGATAACAGTTTAAATGGTACAAATCTCAAAAAACAGGCTGAACTCCGCCTGACGCTAAGCCTTTGTTAGCGGTTCGGGTATTTTATAATCATAGATTCAAAACTCTATTCAATTGTTGTATTGTTATCAAGTCTAATTTTTGAAAATCCCATAATACCTCTTAAAAATCCATCAATCAGAGATATTGGGAACAAAATTAGACCACCAACAATCATCCCTATTTCATAAATCAATGAACTCTCTTTATATGGTTTGCCTTTTACTCTTGATGTTAGTGCACTATAAGGTATACCATAAATGTTTCCTGCATATATTACCTGTATTGCTGATATAATAATCTTCACCTTTAGTTTTCCATACTCATCTATCAATGAGTCATATGCATCTTTTTTAGGAAAACCTCTTGTGTCAGCATAGTGTTGAGCAAAAATGATTGCTTTTGCTTCATATTGATTTATAAATGTTCCGTCTCCGCTTAAAAAACTATTTATCTCTTCACTGCTCATGCCCTGTTTTAATGCCATATATGTATGGGCATATGAACATGCAGCACAACCATTTACTTCAGTTACAGCCAATTGCAACCGCTCAATAAAGTCTTTGTCGATTAATTTATCTCTATTATTTCGAATCAAATTAGCCGCCGCATTTGGTATCAGAATAAAGGCACGATACATTTCCCACAGACTGAATTTTCTTTTATATTCACTCCTTGTGCTAATTAAATCTGGAATTTTAATATCTTTCTTCATTGTTATCTAT
>DASRNO010000065.1:0-2962 GCA_035647375.1 Bacteroidaceae bacterium | reverse complement strand
TAAAACTTTGCTCCACTCCATTCCTTTACGATAATTGTACTTTCCGTATTTTTCCGCACCATAAGTTAAGGCTCTCCCCAACTCTTCGATTACGAACGGTGGAATTAGGTCTAATTGGGTTTTACCTTGATTGTAGCGTTTGGCACTCCCTTTCCCCCTTAATTCATCTAAAGAGTCCTGTATTGATTTTATAATGCTTGGGGCGACTTCGACTTGGTCTAGTTGAGGGGTTATATCTATTGAGTTAACCTCTCCATCCAATTGCGCTTCAACCTTATTAGTATCGCAATTCAACTGCTCCCATGAGCTGTCGGAAATATAGGGTATTTCAATTTCGGTGGAGTTGATGATGGTAAAGCCCATCTCATTGTAAAGCCCAACCTCTCCCATCATTCCTTCTGTTAAGTTATAACAGTTATTGTTTATCGCATCCCAATTGAGTCCATCCATGTAACTTCCTCCACCAGCCCACTTATACCCTAGCCTATTTGCTTCTGTTGATATTCTTACGGCTTCATCCGCAGTTTTACACCAGACTACCGTTCTCTCTTTTATTGCTTCTTCAAACTTCATATTCATCAATTTTTTCTATAAAACAATCCATATCTTCTGTAAAATCACTGTGCCAATACAGCTCAAAGGGTAGGGTATCTAAATATCTTGCACACTTTAGCTTTTTTGTGCAATTTTCATTTGAGCAACGTGCTATATCATTGGATAGGAAGTAGCTCATCTCGCTGTTATTGTATAAGTTATTTCGCTTGTATAGGTTTTATACTCTTTATCAAAGTATTTGTTTGCCCCACCCGAATTATCGTACGTCACGTTGAACTTCTGCCTACCACCTCGACCACCTATTATTAAATCAGTAGGTGTTTGGTTTAAATCAACGGAGGTAAACGAATAAGTCGGATTAGGTTGTACTGGGTCGGCTATAATCTTTATATCGCCATCCATTTCAAATGATGTTCCCGAAACTTGTACTGCAAAACCACCTGAACTGAATATCTCTAAATGTTCTGTTTGTCTTGAACTATCCCCTTGCTCGTATTTATCTACTGAATCGTAAATTAAATCAACTGTTTTCTGTAATGGGTTAACCGTAATTGTTTGAATCGGTCTTAAGATAATGTTTAATGTAACGTTATCTGATTGTTGCGCTTGTATGCTAAAGAGCATAATGCAAAAAAGTGTAATTGTGAATAATCTTTTCATCCTATAAATATTTTTTATGTCTATCTATTTGTTGTGTGCAATTGTAGAACTACATACCGCCACCCTGTAATTCTTGATACATCTCATAATCCCAGCAACTTTGGCAAACTATTTCGCCATACATATCAAATTGTTTTTCTGGTTGTTCAATTGATTTTCCGCACAGATAACAACTGCACACAACATCGGCTATAAAATCATTGCCTTTTTTTGGTTTAGTCGAAGTTTGGTTCTCTTTACTCATGTCATTTAATATTTGAAAGTTTAAGCGTATTTATCGGCAACTCTTTATAGCCGTAATCCGTTGTAATTTTAAAAATGAGCCAATCCTCTCTCAAACTCCTCTTCTGAAATATGAGTTAGGATTATGTTGTTAATTATATACTTCACATCCCTATATAAATCCTGAAATTCGGATTCCCCCATTTTGTCAAAAGCAACACTTTTCGGTATATCCACGAACGTTTTCAATTTGTGGTTATATATTGTGTCGCAATATCCCGCTGAAACCTCTAAGGACTTCCTGAAATACTCTTTGTTTTTATGATAAAATTCTTGCTGAGGCTCTGTTAGATATTCCCATGCACAATTTATTAGAGAAAAGTATTTCCTGTGTAGTCCAGCATTCCTAAAAATCGATATAGATGCTACGTAAATTTGTCCTCTTTTTAATTTTTTCTTTTCTTCGTAGTCATCATCGTACATGGGTTTTAGCCCACCATCTGTATTGAGTAGTTTTAATTTCATTTTTCTAAAAGAAACTCCGACCGAGTTTTAAATTTTTCTCGGTCGAAGTCATTGTTAAGGTTTAGTATCATTCTTTGAGATGTTTCTCGAATTGCTCTTTGGACTCGAATTTTACAGCATTTAACCATGGGACATCATCATGGTCAATATAACCTACAGAGTTTCTTCCCTTGTATATTCTTATCTTTGAGCGATCCTTATCGTTATCCCAAAATATAGCTAACTCCCCAACTATAGGCTCGTCAGAGTAAGGTTCAAGCCAAGCCTCTGCAAATGCCCAATAGAGTGCTTCATTCAGAAAAATATTCCCCTTGGAAGTATAGCTTTTAACAGTTAGTACCTTGCCTATAAACACATCCATCTCTGCCGTAAAATATGGAGGTTCTCCTCTTTTATCTAGCATCCCATCCTTTAATTTGACCTTGTCGCCTGGTTTGAATTTTCTTTGTGGAGTATCCTCCATACATAGCTTTTCAGCGTTCCATCGTAGTCCTTCTTTTTCAAGAGCATCCAGTAAGGATTGTTTCTCTTCCTCTGTAGCAAATCTAAAGGAGGGGAAAGAGAAAGGTAAACCGTACTCACCATTATAATACACTTTGGTATCATGAGGTGGGTAAACCAATGCCTTATAAAAATGTGGGTACTTGTGGACTATGATTATTCTCCCCTCTTTATAAATGAAATCGCCTTCCTTGAATCTAGGAGCGAACTCAATTATAACTCTACCACTTTCTTGCGATATTTTTAATTCTTCTACACCCTCGGGTATTTTTATTGTATTCATGTATTCATTAGTTTAAAATGGTAAAATGTCATCTTGCCCTATCCCTTTATCTACCGATCCACTCATCGATGGCTCTTCAAATGGGTCTTTTTCGGCTCTCTCACCCTTATTCCCTAACAGCTCGATATTATCAGCGACAATCTCTGTGATATATTTCTTGCCGTTATCGCTATCCCAACTCCTATTAGTTATCTTACCTTCTATATAGATAAGGTC
>DASRNO010000064.1:0-3948 GCA_035647375.1 Bacteroidaceae bacterium | reverse complement strand
AAGAAATGGGATTTAAAAAAGGCTTATAAGAAAGATTATTCTGTTTGTGTAGCAATACGCAAGCAGGGGTATGTTGATCTTTTTGTCAAACTACTTCTTTCCGATAGAGGTATGAAAAATCTTGATAAATACATTGATATGTTAAGTGGTAATATATGGTATATAGATGAGTCTTAATTTATTTGGAAATAGATTGCAGGCATTGTGGATAAATATTTGCATTTGCCTGATATTTCAGGGAAGTGTTTTTCTTACTTCAAGGAAATTTAATGGTAATATGCTGTTGTAAAGGATGTTATTTAGCGGCTATGACTCTATTTTGTCCGTAAGTATCCCTGTCAATGTTGATACTGAAATAAAAAGTAGGCGAGCAGCATAACTTAAAATGTTAAATATAAATACAATATTAGTATGAAAAAATTATATATATTCGTTCTTAGTGTAATGTTTTTTATAGGTTTAAACCTATCTTGTACTCCTTCAGAACCAGATGCGGAGACGGATGTTATATCAACAGGTGTAGCCAGCGATATTTCATTGTTTTCAGTTACTCTGTCAGGTACCATTAATGGTCTATCCTCAACTCAAATAAGCCGGGGAAAGTTTGGGTTTTTATATATTCAAGATGAGGCTTTAAATGGAAATAGTGCTGCTGACATATTTCAAGATTGTCTTAACAACAATTTAACAGGAAGTTGTAGTGTTCAGCATGTAACTAATATTCAGCCGGGTGGTAAATTTTCTATGGATTTAAAAAAACTAAAGTCAGGTAGCATCTACCACTATTGTACTTTTTTGGTTAAAAGCGACAATTCGGCTTACATTGGCAGCATCTCTTCTTTTAGCACAACAAGCTTTCCTCCGGAAACCTCTACAGAGGGAGCAGCAGAGATCAATTTCTACAGTGCCAAACTTTCAGGCTGTGTATCAATCAGTAAAGCAGACTTAACTTCGGTCAATATTGGCATTGTCTATTCCACATCCGATATTCCGGCCTCAGGCTCCGGCACATTAGTGCGTTTTTCCCTTGACTTAGATGAAAACGGTAATTTTACAGTTCCAATATCAGGATTGAAACCGGAAACCGGATATTATTACAGAACTTATGTGTATATTATTAATGATAGAGAATATTATTATAGCGATATAAACTATTTCCGCACAAAAGATTTGAGCGATATGGCTATTGATTTAGGTTTAAGTGTAAAATGGGCGTCGTGTAATCTTGGAGCTGAAAACCCTATGGATTATGGTGATTATTACAGATGGGGAGAGATAGTACCTAATACCAGTGGATTGATAGATGGATATAGGCATTATAATCCCTCAAAGGGTAATTTTAGTGATTTAGGAGAAGATATCAGTGGTACCGAATACGATGCTGCTCATGTTAGGCTGGGCGGCAAATGGCGCATGCCTACAAAAGAGGAGTGCGAGGAGTTGCTTAGTAGATGTGTTTGGACAGGCATTGTTGGAGATATTAAAAGTGAACGGAGAGTTACCGGTCCAAGCGGAAAGCAGATAATTATTCCACCTGCCGGACATATATCTTATTCAACACTTTCTGGGGGTTATAGTTTCTGGGCGTCAACTATTTACAACCCGAATGATAGCGGAGCTTATAGGTACTGGGGTGCTACCCAGTATGTACCCAATGCCAAACCGGGAGAGGAGTATAAGATGACTAATATACTCGAAGCCGTATTCCGTTACATATCAATGCCAATCCGCCCTGTTTGTGAGTAGTTTGTTGGCGGTTCTTTTTTTTACGTTTTTAATCTCTTTCAATATATGAAATTCAAAAGTTTATTTTTTATTCTACTTCTATTGATGGTATCTTTTATGGTAGTCAATATAGAAATTTATAGTCAACAATTGACTGTGCGTGTAGATTTGCATAGTTGTGATACTGTGAAGTTATCTAAATTTTTGTCTTCGGTGTCATTTGAGTATAGTACGATTGAAGAATATTGGCGATATTGTGATTCTGCAGCGGTTATTAAAAACAGATATTTGCCTTCTTATAAGAGTACTTATCATAATTTGAATAGTGTTGGAACATACCAGTATCGTCTTTTTGATAGAGGTGATTCATATATATTCCATTTTACGCCACAGGACACAGTGTTCGTTATAGACAAGATAACTGGAAAAATGTCTTCGTGGTTGATTTTTGACTTTGGTGAATACGGTTATAAAGATAATTTGAACTTGATAGATACTAGGATGTATCCTAAATATGTAAAGTCACATTACAGAAATGCCGGATACATTGAAAACTTTGCTGTGTTTGATAATGTGATTTATTTTACATACAGATACAACGACACTCAAAGACAAGTTTTGTACAATACAATAACCGGGCATATGTTTAGTGGAGTAATTATTTGCGATTTATTAGTTTCGCCATTATCCGATAGTTTTTGGTTTCATTCTTTCATAAATAACTCAGAGAAGGGTATCAAGATAGGCTCACGTTCTGTTTTGGATTTAAACAGGCCAGAGATTAGAAACCTTTGTTCTGATTCTGAATTGCCAAGGAATGGCAATAACCAACAGTTGGTACTTTTTCCTCACTTTGAAAATTTTTAGAGTATGAGAACTTTATACTTAATCTTAGCTTATATGTTATCCTTGCCTATAGCTTTATATGGTAAAATGATAATTGGTAATGAAACCATCATAAATGTTGATATTAATGATATTCGGGAAATTAAGTTGTCGGATATAGCCGAATCGGTCCGACTTATTCCTTTAATAACTAATAAGACAGTTATGATTCCGGAAGTTAACAAAGTGTATGTTGACAATGATATTATAATAGTGAAGGGGCAGGTGTGTCAGAATCATTATTTGTTTGACAGAAAAGGTCATTTCTTAGCTGATCTTTGTGACGTGCTTGGTCATGATAAACTTGAGATCAACTTGCCTGGTGGGTTGTGCACTTTGATGCATACAGTAAGTGTTGATCATAAAAAGAGAGAAATACGGATGTATTCAGGTGAAGATATATATATATATTCTTATTTGGGTGAAATCTTACGTCAAGAGCAAGCCCCTGGACTTGCCATTGAGCAAGTGTTGAGTTTAAGAAAAGGGGACGCCTTTATAACTGCTGCTTGGTCTGAGTTATATGCAACTCCTATGAATGCCCTGTTGGTAATTAACAATAAAAAAGGTACAGAACAGTATTTGACAAGACCTGATTTTTTTTACTCTCATAATTTTATAGATGTATCCGAATTGCGAAAGGAATATTTATTGCATTTTTTTGGTAGTGACACATTATACTCCCTTAATAAGAACAAGGCTACTTTGAAGTCAAGTTATGTGGTTAATTTTGGTGATTACGCATATCCGGACAAATTGGGAACGAAAGATTATCATGCATTACGAAACTATGCCGATTCTAATAAAGACAAGGCTGGGTTTGTAAGCGACGTTAAGGCCACTGATGATATAATATTGTTCCGTTATCAGTATAACGGTGAGTATAATGAGTTTTTGTACAATGTGAAAAATGGTGAAAGCCTTAACGGGCGTGTTAAATATGATATTTTTACCGGAGGAGATATAAGTCTTGTCGGGTCAACCGCTCAAAGCTTTATTTTTGTTATATCGGATCCATGGCATTTGCGATTGGTCAACAGGGGGGGTGGATTCTTATCAGATGAGGAAATAAAGTATATTGAGTCTATAAACGAAGATACCGACTATATACTATTGGAGGTTTTTTTGAAAATATAGTAATAAATAACAGGTATAACATAAATTATTATTATGAATAGGGTACTACTGTCTATTTTCTCAATCACTCTATTTCTCTCTTGCTCAGATATAGAGCCGGATGATAGTGGGTCTAAGAGTTATGTTACCACAGAAGCTGCCTCTAACTTATCATCCTCCGGTGCCACACTGAGCGGGAGTATGAACGGTATCTCCTATTCC
>DASRNO010000063.1:0-16406 GCA_035647375.1 Bacteroidaceae bacterium | reverse complement strand
CAATATTATACGATATGATTATCTGCTGTAACTACACATCAGATCTTTCTTTGAAAAAAAATCATATGTTACAACTCTTTCTAATATGAATATTTAAAAATCTTACTATTTTTACAAAGGGTGGTTAAAAAGCCTTTTTTATATCTGTAAATTCGTATTTGTCAAACTTAATTTTGATAAAATAATTATTACTAAATAGATCTGAAATGAACAGAAAGTTAAAATTATTTTTGCCGGTTGTTGTTTTTATGATCATTTCTGGTTTGGAAATGATTGATAATACACTCTTTGCGCAGGATATGTATATGGTACAACGTTTATCCTTATCTGACATTCCTATAAAAAGTGATACAACACGTACACTCTCTAACTATTTCGTTCACTCTTCTCTCAACGCTATAACTCCTGATGAAAACGGATTTATCCAACGTTGGCTCGTACTTGAACCTGTTAAGAAAGAGATTTCCAGGAACAACATCTTTACAGATAACTATATTAGGACAACGTTGGTAACCGATAATTTTTCAGATAATTATACTATGGTTCCCCAAAAAGACGAAATTGTCAAAATTGGAGAACAACAACTTAAGTGGTATGCTGTTGACAGCAAAACATTTAATTTTAACCTGTATCATTTTACTTACGCTATTAATAAACCAAATTATGGCATTTTGGTCTGGCTTGTCACTGTAATTAATAGTCCTGAAGAGATGCAAAACGTAAGGATGGCTGCAGGATGTAATTCTGCCGGTATGTGGTGGGTAAATGGAGAAGAAACTCTAATGCTTTCAGGCGACAGAGATATGATTGTTGACAATGTAACATCGGCCCGTATTACACTAAAAAAAGGAAAAAATGTTATCCGTGGAGCTGTAATAAATGGACCGGGAATGGCTAATTTTTGTGTGCGCTTTTTAGATGAAAAGGGTAAACCTGTAAAAAATATCACTCTTAGCTACAAATAATATTAATTGGTTATTTAAAAAGTATTATGAATTCAAACTCCTACTTAAATATAATGAGAATAAATTTTACAATAGTCTTATTGATTTTGTTTAATATACAATTATCAATAGCACAAGTGGGAAGTCCATTTATTCACGACCCGTCAACTATTGTTGAATGTGACGGTAAGTATTATACATTTGGCACAGGTAGCGGTGGCTTAATTTCAGAGGATGGTTGGAGGTGGAAAGCAGGCGGAGTAAGACCTGGTGGTGGAGCGGCTCCAGATGTAATAAAAATAGAAGATCGTTATTTGGTAATATACGGAGCAACAGGTGGCTCAGCAAACCATAAAGGGGCAATTCTTACTATGTGGAATAAAACTTTAGATCCAAATTCTCCAAATTTTAAATATTCAGTTCCAATTGTAGTGGCAACTTCTGATGGTTTTGAAGAGAATGACGCCATTGATCCAGGAGTAATGTTAGATCCCTCTACCGGACGTCTTTGGCTAACTTACGGCACCTATTATGGGTTTATTCGTCTTGTGGAATTAGACCCTGTAACGGGTGGACTTATGCCGGGGAGCACACCTATCGATGTGGCTACCGCATGCGAAGCAAGTGTTTTAGTTTATCGTAATGGCTGGTACTACCTGTTTGCCACTCATGGCAGTTGCTGTGATGGGGCTAATTCTACCTACAATATTGTGGTAGGACGCTCAAGAGAGGTAACGGGCCCTTATATGGATAATGTGGGTAGAAGTATGATGCAAGGTGGTGGTAAAATGGTTGTGGCAACACGAGGAGGACTTATAGGACCGGGACATTTTGGGCATATCATTCTGGAAAATGGAGTAGAAAAAATGTCACTCCATTATGAAGCCGATTTAGATCAGGGTGGTAGAAGCGTATTAGGAATACTTCCGTTGATCTGGAAAGAAGAGTGGCCAATAGCCGGAGAAAAATTTAAAGGAGGTACTTTTCAAATAGAGTCGGTCAGAAGAGGCTATGGATTAGAATTAGCCGTAGATTTGGTAAGAATGGAAAGAAGAGTGAGAGGAATTAATCAGATTGACAATGAATCATCATTATCTATCCCTTTTCAACAATTAGTTGATGTTATAGATAACTGGCCAAAAGGTAATATAGAGTTGAGAATAGGAGACTACATGTCTCGTCCACATCAGAATTGGACAATTACAGATGCGTTAGATACAATAGGATATTTAGGCGGGCTTTATTATAAGATAGTTATTGCAGGAACAGAAAGAGCTTTGGCTGCAACAGCAGCGAAAGAATTAATCACCGTACCTGAATTTACCGGTGCTCCCGAGCAGTTATGGCGAATAGACCAATTAACTGATGGCACTTACAGAATAATGCCAAAGAGAGTTCCCAATTCAGAAAAAAAATATGTTCTGGTCTCCTCTGGAGATAGTACGCCAACGTTGTCTGAATTTGATTTTGACAGTGATAATTGTAAATGGAATTTTCGTACTCACAGATAAGAGATGGAATAGTTTGTATAAAATAAACTGTAAAATAGAAAGAGATGTCAGCAATACAGATAAATTTTAAAAAAAAAGAGGAGTCGTTATTTTGTAAGAGTAAGTGGTGGGGCGATCCGGATCTGCCGGAAGATGTAGAATATCCGGTTTACAAAAATCAGGAGGGCTATGAATTACCTTATACTTTTGTTTGTCAAATAAACTTTGAACAAATATATCCTTGCGATAAGAATGAAGAGTTACCTAAAGAGGGTATGCTTTATATTTTTGCCCGATTAGGAGCATATACAGGTGTTGAAGGAGCAAAACCGCTTACGGGACGTTTGGAGAAAAAGGCGGTCAAAGCGGTTTTTATAGAGAGACTTATTCCGCAAGTTTGCCAGACAATAACACCGGTTGACAAAGATGACAATCCTTTATCGTTACCTGAAGAGGCTATAAGTTTTAGTTTAACAGATCAAAAAGCAGGAGGTAGAAAATTGCTTGGAATACCGGTAAGCAAATCGTTTAAAGAGTGGGCCCCTCCTTGTCAAAATTTTAGATTATTACTTCAAATAGCAGATAAGGATCAGATGGTTTATATAATAATTTCACCTACAGATCTTGCCGAAAAAAAATTTGATAATCTGTTTATTCAATATGTTCAAGAGAGTTAATATATTGAAAGATTTAATATTAAAGTAGATTCGATATGTTTAATCTTTACATTTTTAAATATAGCCATGGATTTTAATTACCTTTGTAAATAGAGAGTTGTGCGGAAAAAACAAACAAATCAAATAAAAACCGCTATGAAAGAGTATGCTACTAAACCGGAAAAGATGGCTCAATATATTAGTAAGATTGAGATTAAGGCCATGTGGGGAAGGCAGCATATTGTATGGAATCTGCATCCGGATGTTAATATTTTGAGTGGTGTGAACGGGGTTGGGAAAAGCACAATTCTGAACACATCGATAAATCACTTGGATCTTATCGGAGGGGGTAAAATAGTAAACGATGCTTCGTTAGGTGTAAATTTTGAATTTTATCCTAACGATGCCACATTTATTAGATACGATGTAATAAGAACTATAGACCAACCTTTGATATATGGTAATATGCCGGAAAAGATGATAGATAGAAATGTAATTTCAGAACTGGATTTGCAGTTGTACAAGTTACAGAGACAGTATTTAGACTATCAAGTGAATATTGGCAATAGAACAATTGAGTTACTCACCTCGGGTAATGGCGATAAGATTAAACATGCGGCTGAAATTTCAAAACGTAAGATACAATTTATGGATTTTGTTGATGAAATGTTTGCCGACACCAACAAAAAGATTATCAGAGGTAGAAATGATATCCTCTTTGAACAGCATGGAGAAGCTTTGTTACCATATAAGCTTTCGTCAGGCGAGAAGCAGATGCTAGTGATATTGCTCACTGTATTGATTCAAGATTTGCGTTACGGAGTTATTTTTATGGACGAGCCAGAGGCATCGTTACATATTGAGTGGCAGCAACATTTGATACGCAGAGTAAGAGAGATGAATCCTAATTTACAAATAATCCTTACCACCCACTCTCCGGCTGTAATTATGGATGGTTGGATGTATGCAGTTAGTGAAGTAAGCGATATTACAGTAAATTGAATGGTATTATTCAGTTTATAAAACTGTTATGAAGAGGCTGCTTGACAATATAAATTCCCGCTATATTGAGGCGGCAAATACTCTTAAACCTAAGTTTGAGCGAAAGAAAATTGTGGCTTATGTTGAGAGTTATGAAGACATAGCTTTTTGGCGTCTTTTACTTGAGGAGTTTGAGACAGACGAATTCGGATTTCAAATTATGCTTCCTTGCCGTAAAGATCTTACCAAAGGGAAAAAATCGGCAATCAGAAACCATTTGGGCGATTCACCCTATGGTACGAATTTGATAGCATGTGTTGACAGCGATTACGATTATCTGCTAAATGGAGCTACCTATACATCTCAACAGTTATTAGAGAGTGAATATATTTTTCATACTTACGCATACTCTATAGAAAACTATCAGTGTTATGCAAATAGTCTTTATCAGGTGTGTGTGCAGTCTACTCTGAATGATCGCAGATTAGTAAATTTTAAAGCTTTCTTGGAGTATTACTCGCAGATTATTTTTCCGCTATTTGTATGGAATATCTGGTTTTACAGGGAAAAAATTCATAGCCAGTTCTGCATGCAAGACTTTAATAGAATCATACGTATAGGATCAGTAGATGTGAACAATCCTCATAAGGTGTTAGAGGATCTTATTATCAGAGTAGAGGCAAAAATTAGATGGTTAGAGAAAAAATATACTCTTGGTGTAAAACAGGTTGAAATAATGAAAGAAGAATTTGAATCGTTTGGTGTTACTCCCACCAACACTTATATGTTTATCCAGGGGCACCATTTGAAAGACAATATTGTGATTAAGTTGCTCAATCCTATTTGCGCCCGTTTAAAAAGGGAACGCGAGCTTGAGATAGAGAGGCTTGCACTGCACGAGGAGCAATATAAAAATGAGGTAAAGGCATATCAGAATAGTCAAATAACTCTTGATGAAGCATTGAGAAAAAACACTCATTACAGAGAATCTGAGACTTATCAACGTATGAGAGACGATATGAGGCGTTTTGTTGATTCTTTAACAGGAAAATTTAACGAGACTTCCAAAAAGAAGGAGTGAGAAGCAAAAGCACGGGAAATATTTCCAGACGACCAACCAACATAAGCATTGAGGCAAACCATTTCCCTGCTACAGGAAGCATATAGCACGAGTTCATATTCCCGTTTCCACCTATAGTTACTCCTACATTGCCTATATAGGATATTGCTGATCCGTAGGCGGTTGTAAGATCTAATCCTAATGCGATAAAAAGCAGCCATGAGAAAAGAATTATTCCAAAGTAGAAAATTGTAAAAGCTAAAACACTCTGTTTAGTAGAGGATGGTATAACCTTACCGCTTATTCTTACAGGAAGGATGGCATTGGGATGGAGTATTCTACTGAATTCGTTTCGCATGGTCTTGAAAAGTATAACAATTCTAACATTCTTCATAGCTCCTGTAGAAGAGCCGGCACATGCACCGGGATACATACACAGACCGAGTATCATCCATAAAAGCGTAGGCCAAGCCATATAGTTGGTAGTTGTGAATCCTGTAGTGGTTAAAATAGATACTACCTGAAAAGCAGAGTGTCTAAGAGAATCAACAGGAGATTCACTCCCTTTTACAATAAGCCCTATCGCTATTATGAATATAAAGGTTATCGTAACCCAAAAATACCAGTTAAACTCTGTGTCTCTATACATACGTTTTAATTTCCCTTTGAATAACATAAAATATAGAAGACTGTAATTTACACCCGATAAAAACATAAATGTTGTTATTGCATTCTCTATACTATGAGAGGCAAAAAAGGCTATACTACTATTCTTTGTGGAGTATCCTCCTGTAGATATTACGCAAAAGGTGTGGCTTACACTATCGAAAAAGTTCATACCGCAAAGTTTTAGAGATACAGTACAACAAATAGTAAGAACCATATAGATTACAAGAATCCAACGTCCACTTACACTAATGCGGGGATGTGTTTTACCATGAGTAGGAGCGGTAGACTCTGCTGCAAAAAGCTGTACATCGTCAAGACCAAATATAGGCAGTACAGCTACGGTAAAAAAAACTATTCCCAGACCGCCTATCCATTGTGTTAGACTACGCCAGAAAAGCAAGCCGTGAGGCAGTAACTCTATATCATTTAAAATAGTGGCTCCGGTAGTTGTAAAACCCGACATTGTCTCGAAAAAAGCATCTGTGAAACTAGAGATGTATCCGCTTATAAAATAGGGAAGAGCTCCAAAGAGAGAGAAGATAATCCAAATAACTGTTACTACAACATAGGCATCGCGCCGTGAGATTTCATTTTTGGTACCTTTGCCGTAAACAAGAAATGCAGTACCGGCGCATGCTGTAATGAGTGACGATGCTAAAAAACCAAAAAAATCGTTCTCTTTTAGTAGTAAGGGGAAGAGTGAACAGAGCAGTAATATGAGCGACTCAATAACTAACAGTGTTCCAATAATTCTACATATTATCTTGTAGTGTATCAATTAAAATATTTTTCAAGTTTTTTTATCATTCCCTCCATACAAAACACCACTACGTGGTCGCCAGCTATAATTTGAGTATTACCCGAAACACGCATGCCCTCATTATCTCTTATTAGGCCTCCAATAGTGGTATATTTGGGTAAATTCAAATCTTTAACTACATTTTTGGTCACTTTTGCTCCTTTTTTAACTTTAAATTCGGCCACATCTGCATTGGCAAAAGTAAGACATTTTACATTAGATACATCGGCATCAAGCAGCATTTGAAAGATATGACTAGCAGCTAATTTTTTCTTATTTATAACGGTTCCTATATCAAGATTTTCGGCCAGACTTATATAATCTATATTCTCAACTTCGGCAATAGTTTTTGTAACTCCAAAACGTTTAGCGGCAAGACAGGCTAAAATGTTAGTCTCTGAACTGTCGGTAAGTGCTACAAAAGCCTCTGTCTTGTCAATACCCTCGTTTAATAGAAGATTCGGATCTCGACCATCGCCGTTTATAATCATTATTTTATCGTCTAACAGTTCTCTAAGTCTATTACATTTTTCCAAACTACTCTCAATTATCTTTAATCTCATGTAGGCGGGCAACATTAACGCTGCACGGACAACAATTCTGCTTCCACCCATAATAATAACATCGCGAATATCGGGTAATTCTTGTTTACCTGCTATTTTACGAATATAAGAAATATGTTTTTTGGTGGTCATAAAATAGACCAGATCGTTCATTAAAATCATATCGCTCCCGTTTGGAATAATTGTATCATTACCACGTTTGATTGCTACTATGTGATAAGGGATGTCGTGAGTAAGATCATGAAAAGGCACATTTAGTATCTCGGCATTTTCTCTGATTTTTACTCCCATCATAACCAGAGCTCCATCGCAAAATTCCCACCACTGACGTATCCAGCTCTGTTTCATACCGTCTATTAACTCTTGAGCAGCTAACATTTCGGGATATATTAGCGAATCTACACCTCTTTGTACAAAAAACTCTCTGTTTTTTTGCATTAAATACTCGTGATTGTCAATTCGAGCGAGTGTTTTTTTTGCTCCAATATTATGAGCTAACTGGCAAGAAATAAGATTTCTACTCTCATCGGGAGTTACAGCAATAAACAGATCAGCACCTTCTACTCCGGCATTTTTAAGGTCTACAACCGATGTGGGCGAAGCTACAATGGTAAGAAGGTCAAAACTTGAGCTAAGAGAACTCAATATATCATCGTTTTCGTCAATAAGAACAATATCTTGACGTTCACCTGAAAGAAGTTTTGCCAGATGGGTACCCACAGCACCCGCTCCTGCTATAACGATTCTCATATGAGAAAAAATTAGTTGTCAAATAGATCGTTGATAACTTTAATGATAGACTTTTGGTCTAATCTACAAAGCTTAAGTAAAAGAGGTGTAGATCCATGCTCTACAAACGAATCGGGTAAACCCAGGCGTTTTATAACCGGATGATACCCATTATCTGTCATAAATTCCATTACAGCGCTACCGAATCCTCCCGTAATTACTCCATTCTCTATAGTGATAATTTTATTGAATTTTTCTCCAATACTACGAAGTAATTCGGTATCAAGAGGTTTAATAAAACGCATATCATATAATGCGGCACTTTTACCGTCAGATTTTTTTTCCCACACATTTATGGCATCTTCGGCTATATTGCCAATAGGTCCTACAGATAGTATGGCCAAATCGTTACCCTCTTTAATTATTCTTCCGGTACCTACCGTTATTGGTTCAAAAGGCTTTTCCCAGTCTACAATCAGACCTCTACCACGCGGATATCTTATAACGAAAGGTCCTTGATTAGGTAGTTGTGCAGTGTACAGAAGATTGCGTAACTCTATTTCATCGTAAGGCGAAGCTATTGTAAGATTAGGAATAGGTCTAAGAAAGGCCATGTCAAAAGCGCCATGATGCGTTGCTCCATCCTCGCCCACAAGTCCGCCCCTGTCAACACAAAAAACAACATTCAGATTCTGAATAGCTACGTCGTGTATTACATTATCGTATGCTCTCTGAAGAAATGTTGAATAGATGTTACAGAATGGCACCATGCCCTCTTTAGCCAACCCTCCAGAAAATGTTACCGCATGACCTTCGGCAATACCTACATCGAAACAGCGTTTAGGAAAAGCATTCCATGGTATGTTTAGGGAACAACCTAACGGCATGGCGGGTGTAATGCAGATAATTTTTTTATTTTTTCTCATCAACTCTAACATGGTATGTCCAAAAACATCTTGATACAGAGGTGGTAAACCGTAGCGATTACGTACAATTCTTTCGCCAGTAATTTTGTCAAACAGACCGGGTGCATGCCATAGAGCTGCCTCTTTTTCGGCCGGCTCATAGCCTTTGCCTTTAATAGTTTTAATATGAAGCAACTTTGGGCCACGCATATTCTTTATGTTGTGTAGTACCCTTACAAGATTATTTATATTGTGTCCATCAATAGGGCCAAAATAACGTATATCCATACCCTCGAATATGTTCTGCTGTCTGGTTATTTTCATCTTTAGATGATTGTTGAAACGGATCAGTTTGCGCCGTCTATCATCGTTCAACATTCCCATTCCAGTCATTATTCTAGATAGATGGTATCTGAAACGGTTGTATGATATTGAGGTTTGTAATTGGGTAAGATAATTTCTCATACCTCCTACACTCTGAGAAATACTCATAGCGTTGTCGTTCAATATTATTAAAAGATCGTTGTCGGTGGCTGAGGCATTGTTAAGACCTTCGAAAGCTAATCCTCCACCCATAGCACCATCTCCTATAATAGCTACTACCTTACGATTGTCATTTCCATTTTTTTTGTTAGCTACCGCCATTCCCAAGGCTGCCGATATTGAATTCGAAGCGTGACCGCAAGTGAATGTGTCGTATTCACTCTCGTCTGGCGAGGGGAAGGGCCGTAACCCTTTAAATTTGCGGTTTGTACAAAACTGATCGCGACGACCGGTAAGAATCTTGTGAGCATAAGCTTGATGTCCTACATCCCAAACCAGACGGTCGTAGGGGGTATTATATACGTAGTGAAGAGCTACTGTAAATTCAACCGCACCAAGACTTGAAGCAAAATGCCCCGGATTTCTTGATAGCTCCTCTATAATCATACGCCTCAGTTCGTCACAAACTAACGATAGCTGTGATACTTCCAACTTTTTTAGATCGTTAGGAGAGTCTATTCCTTTCAAGAAATCAGATGATGCGTATTGTTCCATATGGGTTGTGGAAAAACTTCGCAAAGTTACAATTTTAATACGATAAAATCTCGAAGATACTATTTTTATTGATAATAGGGTTATTGTACTCAAAACAAAACAGATTAAACTCTGTTAATCTGCTTGTCTATTAATGAAAAAAAACGATATTTGAAAATAGAAATAAAATTGAAAAAATGACTTATACAATAGAGATGCTGGCAGAGATCATGGGAGCTAATAGTCATAGTCTCTATCCAGCCAAAATATCGTGGTTGTTAACAGATAGCCGTTCTTTGTGCTTTCCTGAAGAGTCGCTTTTTTTTGCTCTTATAGGAGAAAGAAACGATGGGCATAGCTATATTAGGGAGCTTCACAGTAGAGGTGTGCGAAATTTCGTTGTAAGTAAACTTCCTGAAAAAATAGAGAGCTTAACCGATTCGAATTTTCTTTTGGTTAACAACACTTTGGTAGCTTTACATAGGTTGGCAGCACTACACAGGAATAATTTTAAAATTCCGGTAATAGGTCTTACCGGAAGTAACGGGAAAACAGTAATAAAAGAGTGGCTCTATCAATTATTGGAGCCCGATTATGTTGTTACTCGATCTCCCAGAAGTTACAATTCACAAATAGGAGTACCATTATCGGTATGGCTTATGAATCAACGCACTGAGCTTGCCATTATAGAGGCGGGAATATCTAAACCTGGTGAGATGCGCCCTCTTTGGAAGATAATTCGACCAACAATAGGTGTTCTTAGTAATATTGGAGAGGCTCATCAGGAAAACTTTTCATCGCTGCAAGAAAAATGTGTAGAAAAAATTAAGCTTTTACAGGATTGTGAAGTTGTTGTATACGATGGAGATAATGATTTGATTCAAGATTGTATTAATAGGACCGTAGCCTCAGCACGCGAGATAGCATGGTCTAAAAAAAACAGAGAGAAACCTCTATATATATCCCGGATAGAGAAAAAAAGCGACTGTACTGTTATCAGTTATCGGTATATAGGGTTGGATAGCGAATATACAATTCCATTTATCGACGAGGCCTCTATAGAGAACTCTCTACACTGTCTGGCAGTAGCACTTTTTTTAATGGTGCCGATAGAAACAATCAAAGAGCGCATGTTGAAACTTGAATCTATTGCCATGAGGCTCGAAGTTAAAGAGGGCAAAAATGGATGTGTGCTAATCAACGACAGCTACAATTCTGATATTACATCGTTAGATATTGCTCTTGATTTTGTGGCTAGAAGATATGCCGGAAAGGAGAGTGATAGAATTCTTATACTTTCGGATATTCTTCAGTCGGGAATGGCACCCAAATCTCTTTACCGCAAGGTGAATCAGCTAATTGAAAGTCGCAAAATCAAAAAGTTAATAGGAATAGGAAGAGATATATCGTCTGTTTCTGAAGTCTTTCGTATAAAAGAGAAGTTTTTTTTTAACACCACCGATGATTTTTTAAAATCTGCTACTATCAATGAGATAAAAAATGTAATCGTTCTTATAAAGGGATCTCGTAGTTTCAATTTTGACTCTATTACAGAATATATGGAGTTAAAAGTGCATGAGACAATTTTGGAGGTTAATCTGAAGTCGATTGTAGATAATCTGAATCACTACCGTAGTATGCTTACTCCCGAGGTCCAAATTATTTGTATGGTTAAGGCCTCAGCGTATGGTTTAGGAGCAGTTCAGGTAGCTAAATCACTGCAAGATCAGGGTGTAGACTATCTGGCAGTTGCTGTGGCCGACGAGGGTTGGGAGTTGCGCAAAGCGGGAATATTGCAAAATATTATGGTGATGAATCCTGAAACAACATCATTTAAGACTCTTTTTGATCAAAAACTTGAACCTGAAATTTTTAGTTTTTATTTGTTAGAAGAACTAATAAAAGCGGCTGAACACGAGGGCATAACTAATTTTCCCATACACATTAAGATTGATACCGGTATGCATAGGTTGGGTTTTGTTCCAGCAGATGTTCCACAGCTGATAGAACGTCTAAAGAGACAGTCGGCAGTTGTACCTTGCTCCGTGTTTTCGCATCTGGCAGCTGGTGACAATGAAAAATTAGACGATTTTACAAAACAGCAGATAGAGTTGTTCGAGAGCGTTGCCGCGCAATTGCAGTCTCAATTTAAACATACTATTTTTCGTCATATATGTAACTCTTCAGGTATTGAAAGATTTCCTTATGCCCATTACGATATGGTGCGATTGGGTCTTGGGCTTTATGGGGTTAATCCACTTAACAATGAACCTCTCAATACAGTCTGCTCGCTCAAAACCACTATTCTTCAGATACGCCAGCTTGAAAAAGGCGATACAGTAGGATATAACAGAAGTGAAGTTTTAGAACGCCCCTCGCTGGTGGCCGCTCTTCCAATAGGTTATGCCGATGGACTGGACCGCCATCTGGGCAACGGAAATGCCTATTGTATTGTTAACAATAAGAAGGCAAAATATTTAGGTAGTATCTGTATGGATGTATGTATGATTGATGTTACTGATATTGATTGTAAAGAGGGTGACAGCGTGGAAATTTTTGGTGAAAATTTACCTGTTCAAAAACTCTCCGACATTCTTGGTACTATTCCTTACGAGATTCTTTCAACAGTGTCGAACAGAGTGAAAAGAGTATATTATTCGGAGTAATGCCATTCAACATTATTAATTGCTGCTATCTGGCTCTAAAAAACGTCAGTTTTTCTCTTTTTTAAGAGGCATGAATATCGGGAGAAAAAATGTTATTGCTATAATAGAGAACGTCATTCCGCCCATCACACCTATGGCAAAAGCGAACCAAAATACCTCTTCACGCCCATCAAACAGGAACGGTATCAATCCTAGAACCGTAGATATTATAGTTAACATTGTAGGTACTATCTTCCTATTATAAGCCTTTATATAACGTCTTAGAGGTGTTGTTCGGGATTTGTATGACACCGTATTGAGCTCACTCATTATGTAAATACCCGCGTTCACCACTATTCCACAAAGCATAACTATCGCTGCAAAACCTCCCTGATCAAAATTTACTCCTATAAGAGGAAAAGAGATGAATAGGCCTGCCAATCCAAGCGGAATCATAAGAATAATAACAAGAGGCTTGACAAGAGATTCATATATTATTGAGCAAATCATGAAAATAATAATGACCACCACCAAAATAAGCAAAGCCTGTTTCTGCTTTTCAGAGTCGCTCCAATAGTAACCCCCACTGCCCGCTCTAAAACCCATTGGCATTGTCTTATTTAGGGTTTTTACTCTATCCTCTGACATCCTTGTAGATTGATCCCAGGAACCCACAAAATTATACCCCACATTGAGTACATACTCTTGATTATTTCTAGAAATATTGATAGCTGTACTACGTTTTGTTACAGTACCAACATCGCTCATCCTAGTAGGTACGCTATCTATCTCAATCATATCGTTTGTGATATGCCACAAGTCAAAATAATCCTTCTCCGAAGATACTAAGCGCACAGATGTACTCTCTTCCCCATCAAAGATATTTCCAATACGGTTGTCATATAACTGCTGTCCTAAGAAACTGTAATATTTACCTATATTCAGACCGTTACGGACTATCTTCTCACGGTCAAAATTCAGAAAATATTCACTTCCGGCACTATTGAAATAGCTACCGGAATAAAGCCCTGCAGCAGTAACACGTTTGTTGGTTAACAAAGTATCGATTAAATCTTCAGCATAACGGTATAGTATATCGTAATTATATCCGAACAATGGTATGGAATGATCAAAAGAGGTAGTATAAACATTGTTAGATAGAGATCTGTCATTCTCATCAAGTGCACTCACATACCATGTTGCACCTCCGTATCCGCATGCTTTACTCCATAGATTTTGTTTCAACATGTATGGAAAAGAGCCTCTCTCAAACTCTTTTTTAAAAGAGATGATTATATCGCCTGATGCACCATTAACAGAGGTTCTGTAAGACTCTATCTCATCGAACTGACTTAGCCAATTCTCCATCTCTACAATTACAGCATTCATCTGTTGAGCATTACACCCTTCAGGCATACTTGCATTAACCCTCAGCTCTCTAGAAGGCTCAGGTTGACGGTAATATGTGGCACTATTTAAATTTTTACTGAAATAGTTAAAAGCACCTCCCAATGTCTTCTCAAAATACTCCTTATTTTTCTGATACCACTTACTACCTATAGTCTGATTATATAAGCCTACCACTCCTCCCTCTTTATTGTCCGTTCCTTTATGTGTTACCTGAGAGGGTAAAATTCTAATTGGCAGACCAAATCCTAAGATAATAACCACAATAAAGATCCATCGGTGTACTCTACCCCAAGATATATACCTCTCATATTTACCTGATATATCTACCAATTTACGCTTGTACCAATAAGTGGTATTCATTACACCCCCGTTGGAATTTAGTTTTATCTTATCTAAGAGAGACGGGATAAATAGAAACGCAATAACCATAGAGAGAGAGAGATTTATAATAATCACCCATACAAAGTCTATCAAATCACGTTTCTGATTATCAGGAAGAAAAAAAATAATCATCAAAGCGGCAATAGTAGTAAGCATGGCACCGGTAATAGACAAAGCCACAATTTTATTCTTATAATAAGAGTAATGATCTACCATAACTATCGAAGAATCAATGATAATACCCAACGAGACTGTTATACCGGCCATGGAAAATATCTCAATATCAACATTTAACGCATAATAAAAAATAACTGCTACCAATAAATTTGCCGTTATGGCAAGTGCTATCACGCTAAGGTATTTGAAATTTCTACTTACCAACAGCACAAAACTTAATAGAAAAAATAGAGAAAATATGGAACGCTTGAAGATCTTGTTTATCTCTTTTTTTAATTGAATAGAAGCATCATAATTGAGTTGAATACTGAACCTATCGGGAAATTTGTCTTTCAACTCTTCCATTTTGTTACGCACACTCTTAGCCACTTCGATAGAGTTTACCCCCTCTAATGATTGAATATCCAAATTAATGGTATTAAGTCCGTTATATCTGCTATAATAGCTGGGCAACTGTTCTTGATAGGATGCCTTGGCAAAATCGCCCAAATAGAACAGACGCCCATTAACCATTTTAACCGGAATACGTTCTAGCTCCACATCGAGACTCTCCGTTCTGAGTTTGACAAGCATTAATCTCTCTCCAATGACCGAAGATCCTACAATACTATTTCTAAAATATTCATTGAACGCGGCACTAAGATCTGCAGGTGACAGACCAACGGCCCTCAATGAATTAGGATCAAAAGTAAGTAACCATTCGAACGGCTGAGCTCCTGACGTACGTACAGATTCAACTCCTTCAATTCTTGCCAAAGGTGTAACAATAGCCTCTTGAGCATAATTCACTATACGATCGGCCGGCATGTCTGCATTAATAGTATATGACAGTAATCTCATGGAATTGCTGTTTCCTGAAATAGAGCTGTTAATAGAAGGATAAGATACACCTTCGGGAAGTTTGTCATAAATCTGCCTTATCAGAGTGGCCACATTATATCTGGCAGCTTCCATTTTTGTACCCTTCTTAAATGTTAGCGTAACACTTCCGCTGCCCTGATAAGAAGTTGCGCTAATATTTATCACCCCTTCAAGCGAATTAAGGGCTCCCTCTATTTTTGAAGTCACCTCTTGCTCCACCACTCTAGATGAAGCTCCACCGTAACTAAACCATACCGAAATATTGGTGTTTACCGATCTGGGTGAGTACTGTATATTCAGTTTAGGCAGCATAGCAGCACCTACTACCATAAGTATCACCATAATAAGAATAACAGAGAACGATGGTATTTTAAAATTTTCTCTTTTTTCTTTCACGATAATTTTCTATTACGTAATACGCCAGCGGAATAAAAAACACACTGACAAATGTACCCATCACCATACCGCTTATAAGAGTAATAGACAGTGGATACTGAAGATCACTGCCCATATTGCCACGGACTAAGAATGGTGCCACAGCCAGAATAGTAGTAAGAGAGGTCATCAAAATAGCTTTAAGACGACGTGACCCGGCTTCAAATATTGCATGCTTTAAGCCAAATCCCTCTGTTCGCAAATTATTTATTGTATCAACCTTAAGAATAGAGTCATTTATTACGATACCGCACATTATTACGATTCCAATCATAGACATCAAATTTAAACTCTCTCCACATAACCATAACACCAACAGAGCTGCAAAAATATCGGTAATAAGCTCGGAGAGAATGATAATAGGTTGAATGAGAGATTCAAACTGTGCTGCCAATATAAAAAACAGCAACAGAGCAGAAATTACAAGCACCATACATAGCTCCTTAATTATATCCCTGTTGGTAAAATACGATCCGCTAAAATCCACCTCAAAACGTCCGTCGTCTCGAACCAATTTTTTTGTTTTATCCATAACGGAACGTATATTTTTTTCTCCATTAACATCTATATCAATACGATAATATTCACCCTCAGCACCTGATATAATCTTCTTTAAGTCGCGGTTATAAGTTTCGCGAAGTAATACTTCAAGAGGAATTCGATTACCATTATACTGATAGATAT
>DASRNO010000062.1:0-6136 GCA_035647375.1 Bacteroidaceae bacterium | reverse complement strand
ATATAATTAAGCTGAGTTATCTCTTTTATATTTTCAGGAAAATAACTCCAACTATTATCATTTAAAATCATTACAGTACCCTCATAATCTACTCCGGAATAGTTTAGAGAACCTCCTACCACTAATAAGCGTCCGTCAGGAGAAAAGTCCATATAGTTGAAATAATTCCGCTTAGGACTATTAGGAATAACTCCTTGCACAACTTTTTTTAGGCTATTATTAACAATTTTATATCCATTCAAACCAGAATCAGGATAAGATATCCAATAATAAGTTCCATCAAAAAAAACAAAAGAGACAGGATAATTATCTAAACTAAATTGATTATAAGTATTGATGGTATTATAAATAATTATGTTTGAGTCTTTTATAACAATAAGATTTTTTTGGGATAATGATAGAGACGATATTCCGGTAATTAGAGTTTCACTACCCATACTGCCGTTACTATTTAAAAACCACACTTTATTGTCGTTTGATAGCGCAAATAATTTGTTATCAAATTCAAATATTTTATTGAAACTATATGGATTAGTTTTAATCCAATTTGAAAAATCTAAAAGATTGTCGGATAAATTGCCCGAAAAAATGCCATTGGTTGTGGTGCAAAATATCTTTTCTTCTCTTATGATGCTGGAATTTACACTATAACCCAAATAGAAAGAGTTGCTTATCTCTTTTTTATAAGTATTTAATACTATTACACCAAAATTTGTGGAAAGATATGCATAACGGTTATGGATATATATATCATTGACTGTTTTGTCGGAGAGATCGCTTATATGAAAATCAGGAATATTAAAGATATCGTTATCTTCGTAAAGTAAATCGATATTTCCATTATCGTATACTAAAATTATAGCTTTTTCGCTAGCGGAATAGGCTATTTGCACTATCTTGCTGTCACTAAGCGTATTGATTTTGTCGAATGTTTGAATTGATCTGTCTTCGGGGTCATAAGAGTATATCGACCCGGAGCATAGGGAGTATATTTTTCCAAAAGCAGCTAAACTTTTTTCAGGATTGTGATAGGAAAGATGAGTACGCCACTCTCCGTTAGCTATATTTGAAATAGACTTTAATATTACTAGAAATAATATTAAAATAGAGGTTAAAATTCTCTTATTAAGGTGGTAACTCATATTTTAAGTTTAAAAAATCGAATAATTTTTTTAATGCAATTGCTCTATGGCTCATAGCATTTTTTTGTTTAGGTTCCATCTCTGAAAAAGTTTGTACAAATCCATTAGGAATAAAAAGCGGATCATAACCAAAACCACCTTTACCCCGCTTTATCTCTCCTATGCTACCATTAACTACTCCTTCAAAGAGATGCTCCTTTCCATCTATTATTAACGCTATAACTGTTCTAAATTGTGCATTACGGTTTTTTTTCCCTCTCAATTTAATAAGAAGTTTATTCATATTAGCTTCTGAATCATGATTTCCGGCATATCTGGCTGAATTAACTCCAGGATCTTGGTTAAGAGCTGTAACTTCAAGTCCGGTATCATCGGCAAAGCAATTCACATGAAAGTTGTTGTAGATAAAACGAGCCTTCATAAGTGCATTTCCTTGAAGTGTTGATGCAGTTTCAGGTATATCTACATGACAACCAAGCTCTTTCAAGCTGATTATTTGGAATTTTTTACCTAAAATAGATAAGGCTTCGTCAAGTTTGTGAGTATTATTGGTGGCAAAAACCAAAGAGTTAAAGTACAACATTAACGATTTTTTTTGGAACTACTATTACTTTTTTTATTTTTTTATCTTTGATGTAATTTTGGGTCTTAGGATAAGCCATTACTTCTTTTTGAATAAAATCGGCAGTAGCGTCGGTATCGAAATCCATAGTGAATCTGGTTTTACCATTGAAAGAAATAGAGTATGTAACACTATCCTCAATCAGATAATCTTGGTTGAATTCCGGCCATGGAGAGTCGCATACTGTTGTGTTGTTTCCGAGAATTTCCCAAAGTTCTTCTGCTAAATGTGGAGCAAAAGGGGCTATTAAAGTAACTAGAGTACTTAAAATTTCTTTATTGCAACATTGAAGCGATGATAGTTCGTTAACGCAGATCATAAATGCACTTACAGAGGTGTTATAAGAGAACACCTCTATGTCTTCGGTTACTTTTTTTATAAGTTTATTAATAGATTTAAGTTCATCTCTTGAAGCTTCGGCTTTTTTTATTGAAATATTGCCGTTTTTATCGTAAAACAGATTCCAAAGTTTTTTCAAAAAACGGTGGCAACCATCTATTCCATTAGTATTCCACGGTTTTGATTGTTCTATAGGACCAAGAAACATTTCGTACATACGCAGAGTGTCTGCTCCATATTTATCAATAATATTATCGGGATTTACAACATTAAACATAGATTTGCTCATCTTCTCTATAGCCCATCCGCAGACATATTTATCGTTTTCCAAAATAAATTCGGCCGAAGAGAATTCCGGACGCCATTTTTTAAATGCCTCTATATCGAGAATATCGTTGTGAACAATATTAATATCAACATGTATAGGAGTGGTTTCGTATTGATCTAAATATTTTAAAGAGACAAAAGTATTGGAGTTATTTATACGGTACACAAAGTTACTTCGACCTTGTATCATACCTTGATTAATCAGCTTATTGAATGGCTCTTCTGTTACGCTATGTCCAATATCAAATAAAAATTTATTCCAAAATCTTGAATATATTAGATGCCCTGTGGCATGTTCGGTTCCTCCAATATAGAGGTCGACAGATTTCCAATAGTTATTGTTTTTTTCAGAAACCAGCCTTTCACTATTTTGGGGATCCATGTAACGTAGATAGTAGGCCGACGAGCCGGCAAATCCTGGCATTGTGTTTAGTTCCAATGGAAATATAGTTTTATTGTCTATCAAACTTTTGTCTACAAGCTTACGATTTTTTTTGTCGTATGCCCAAATTTGAGCATGGCCAAGTGGAGGGCGGCCACTCTCCGTGGGTTTATATTCTTTTATTTCAGGAAGTTTAAGAGGAAGAAGCTCTTCAGAAATTAATCGTGGAATTCCGTTATCGTAATATATAGGAAAGGGTTCACCCCAATAACGTTGTCTACTAAAAATGGCATCGCGTAGACGAAAATTTATTTTTACTTTTCCCAAATCATATTTTTCAACATACTCCATAGCCTTTTTAATAGCCTCTTTAACAGAGAGACCATTCAATATTAGACCATCGGGAAGGGTCTGTCCAGGACAGGGGGAATTTTTCATTATTCCCTCTTTAGCATCAAAACTTTCGTTACTGACATCGCATCCCTCAATAAGTGGGCGTATTTCAAGTCCAAAATGTTTAGCAAATGCATAATCTCGGCTATCGTGAGCAGGAACTGCCATTATAGCACCTGTGCCATAACCGGCCAGAACATAATCACTTATCCAAATTGGCAAGTCTTCGCCGGTAAGTGGATTTATAGCATAAGATCCACAAAATACGCCTGAAATTTTACGATCTGCGACTCGCTCTCTTTCGGTACGCCTCTTTGTCTCTTTTATATATGCGGCAACTTCAGCTTTGTGGGAATTGGTTGTTAATCGCTCTACAAGATAACTTTCCGGAGCTAAAACCATAAAAGTTACGCCGAAAATAGTATCTACTCTGGTAGTAAAAACAGTAAATTGATCGTTACTTCCCTTAACGTTAAATCGTATTTCGGCACCTTCGCTTCTTCCAATCCAGTTTTTTTGTGTCTCTTTGAGTGAATCAGGCCAATCAATAGTGTTCAGTCCGTCAAGCAATCTTTGTGCATATGCCGATACTCTTAAACACCATTGTTTCATCTTTTTTTGTTCAACCGGAAAGCCACCTCTTAGAGATAGACCATCAATAACCTCGTCGTTTGCAAGTACCGTACCAAGCTTTGGACACCAGTTAACAAGAGTTTCACCAAGATATGCTATTCGATAATTCATGAGAATATCTGAACGCTCAATCTCTGAAAGAGCGTTCCAATAAGCAGCATCAAAGAGAAGTTCCGATTCGCATGCTGCTTTTACATTATAGGATCCCTCTTTAGCAAATTTAGAAATTAACTCATCTATTGGAGAGGCTTTTTGTAATTCGGTGTCGTAGTATGAATTGAACATTTGTTGAAAAGCCCATTGAGTCCAGTGATAGAAATTAGGGTCACAGGTGCGTATCTCTCTACTCCAGTCAAAGCTAAACCCAATCTTATCCATTTGAATACGATATCGGTCAATGTTATTCATAGTGGTAATAGCAGGATGCTGTCCGGTTTGAATAGCGTATTGTTCTGCAGGAAGACCATAGGCATCGTATCCCATTGGATTAAGAACATTAAATCCTTTTTGTCGTTTATATCTGGCGTATATATCAGACGCAATATAACCTAAAGGATGCCCCACGTGCAGTCCTGCTCCCGAAGGATAAGGAAACATGTTTAACACATAATATTTTGGTTTTGATTCCTCTTCGGAAACAAGATATGTATTATTCTCGGCCCACTTTTTTTGCCATTTTTTCTCTATCGCTTTAAAATTATAATCCATATTTATAGCAAATTGTGATTTTGTAATTTTTGAAGAGCAAAGTTACTCAACTTCAATGATTTTTCCTTAATATTCTACTCCTTTCATATTTCAAAAGTTTAGAAATAGATTACCTTTGTGATTTGCTTAATAAAATATTTATCAATGATATGTATAAGAAATATTGGGAAGAGTTTTATGAAAAATGTAATGTATCATTAACGCCATCATTGTTCGCTAACTATATTGCCGATTATATAAAACCGGGAAGAAAAAAAATTGTGGAATTGGGTTGTGGTAATGGTAGGGATGCTCTTTTTTTCTCTACTTTGGATCATGATATACTGGCAATAGATCAGTGCGAGTATGAGATAAATTTCTTAAATAATAGATATAAGGATAGGGATAATTTGTTGTTTTATTGTGCAGACTTCACCTGTTTGCCGATAAAAGAAAAGTATGATGTTGTCTATTCAAGGTTCACTATTCACTCTATATCGTCTGAGCAGCAAAAACGTGTTTTAGATTGGGCTTTTGAGTCATTAAATAGTGATGGTTTATTCGTTGTTGAAGCCAGAGGTCATAGGAATGAGATTTTTAAAATTGGGGAGAGAGTTGAGAACGAACCGGATGCATTTATTTTGGACAATCATTATCGCCGCTTTATTAATTTAGATGATTTTAAAGATAAATTGCTTAATTTGGGGTTTAAAGTGGAATATGCAGAGGAAAAAAAGGGGTTTGCTCCATACAATGGAGATGATGAGACCTATATTAGAGTGATAGCAAGGAAAGAGTAATGTTGAAAGAGGATTTTTCGTTATACAACGGCCCTGGTACAACACTTAGAGTGGCTCAACTAAGAATGGTGGAAATTTTACGTGAGGTTGATAGAGTGTGTAGAAAAAATGCCATACCCTATTGGCTCGATTTTGGCACATTGTTAGGAGCAATAAGGCACAAAGGTTTTATTCCTTGGGATGACGATGTTGATGTTGCAATTCTATCTAAAGATTATAAAAAACTGATAAAGTGTTTGAATAGAGATTTAGATAAAAAATATTTTGTTGAGTCTAGATCAACCGATAGACGCCATAGTCAGGGTTTTTTTAAGGTGGTAGACAAAAATACCGACGTTCGTTATATTCAGGGAGAATCAAATCGTAAATATCAAGGTATAAATGTTGATATTTTCCCAATGGAAAGAGGCAATAATAGGGTAAAAAATATGGTTGATTTTTGTTTGGGAAGAATCTATAGAAGACTAGGGCATAATGTGGGAGGGAAGGTTGATTATTTTTTAGCCTGTTTATTGTGGTTACCTTGCAAAATTATTATTGCCCTTGTTAGATTCTATTTCTCTTTGCGCAAAGGAGATATGCTTGTCTATTCTTTTGGAGTGGAGATTTATTGTACAAAATGGCTTAATCACTCTTTGGGAGATATCTTTCCTCTAAAAGAGATAGAATTTGAGGGGCACTCTTTTTTTGCGCCTAATAATACAGATAGTTATTTAACCAGAGCTTATAATGACTATATGGAGATACCCCCTGTTGAAAAAAGGAGTAAGCACTATGTTGAGATAAATATATTTGACTGAATATAATAATC
>DASRNO010000061.1:0-20323 GCA_035647375.1 Bacteroidaceae bacterium | reverse complement strand
GGCATTTGTTGCAGTTGTTACAAATACTAACGCCCAGTCTGAGATAAAGGTATCTGGTCCTATGCCCAAAGTGGGGAGTGTTATTCATGGCGTGGTAAAGGATTCGATAGGACCAATGGAATCGGTTCAAATCATTGAATTTGATACTATCAATCAAAAGATAGTTGCTGAAGCGATTACCGATAAAAATGGTCATTTCTCAATTACACATGTAGATAATGCCCACGTTATTTTGGGACTCAAATTGCGCCACTATACCGTTTCAAGCATTATTACAGGTAGTAAGTTTGATTTTTTTTTAAGAAAAGTACCTGATTTGAGTGAAAAAATCAAAGACTTTCCTTTATTGGTATTAGATGGTAGTCCTCGTTATGGAGCGAATTGGGATGGATTTGATATAACGAAAGAGACCTACAGCAAGAAAGAAATATCTCAATTGTT
Source organism: Bacteroidaceae bacterium (assembly GCA_035647375.1). Classification (GTDB taxonomy): domain Bacteria; phylum Bacteroidota; class Bacteroidia; order Bacteroidales; family Bacteroidaceae; genus Colenecus. The sequence goes on along the minus strand of DASRNO010000061.1, from coordinate 19,882 downwards.
TGGAATAAAAGTCGCTGACATAGATAGCATAAAAGTACTCAAAGGTGTTGAAGCCACGACGACAAAGTGGGGACACCTACAACGTGCTAAGAATGGCATTATTGAAGTTCAGAGAAAGGATAAAGACTTTCCTTTATTGGTATTAGATGGTCTTCCTCGTTATGGAGGGGATTGGGATGGATTTGATATAACGAAAGAGACCTACAGCAAGAAAGAAATATCTCAATTGTTTGGAATAGAAGTCGCTGACATAGATAGCATAAAAGTACTCAAAGGTGTTGAAGCCACGACGACAAAGTGGGGATACCTACAACGTGCTAAGAATGGCATTATTGAAGTTCAGAGAAAGGATACGGAAGAAGGAAACGGGAAACATTCCAATTAAGATTGATTATCCGTTGTGCTATTAATGTTAACATACTACATTCAGAGACTCACCCGGGAATTTTTTGTATGCCCTGTTGGTTATCTTGCCTGTGCCTTGGTAACTGTTTATTTGATTAGTTGTAATAATAAGTCAGCGTTGTGTTATGTCCTTGAGTCTGCTGACGACAATCATTCTCAGTTGGAAGCTGTATTGGAACATTACCGTACCGTTGACCCCAACCCCGACAAATTGCGTGCCGCAGAGTACCTGATCTCAAGCCTCCCTGCTCACTATTCATACTCCGGTAGCGAAATCCATGAGTACTATGACTATGCCGACCGCTTCCTGGCAGACACGGCACTCACACCTGAGCAGCAGCGTGACAGCCTGCTTGCCCATTTTGGCAAGGGACTTGAACACCCCATTAAGAACGATGTTGAGTACAACACCATAATGGGAGTTGCCGACATGCTGCGCAACGATGCCTACAACGGCCTGCACCGTTACGGACTCTACACTCGTGCAGGACTGCCCCTGCTCACTGCACATTTGCAGACAATGCAAACCTACGGCAACATACCGGATTACGCAATGACCGCCGTCCTGCTCATGCGCTCCGCAGGCATACCTGCCGTACTGGATGAGACACCCGTAGGCTCACGCGGCACAGCCGCCACCAGCTGGGATGTATGCATATCGTTTTTATGAAATATTTTTTTGTTTATTAATTTTATTTTTCAATATGATGAAAAAACTGTTCATATTTCTGACATTTGTTGCAGTTGTTACAAATACTAACGCCCAGTCTGAGATAAAGGTATCTGGTCCTATGCCCAAAGTGGGGAGTGTTATTCATGGCGTGGTAAAGGATTCGATAGGACCAATGGAATCGGTTCATATCATTGAATTTGATACTATCAATCAAAAGATAGTTGCTGAAGCGATTACCGATAAAAATGGTCATTTCTCAATTACACATGTAGATAATGCCCACGTTATTTTGGGATTCAAATTGCGCTACGATGACGTTTCAAGCATTATTACAGGTAGTAAGTTTGAATTCTTTTTAAGAAAAGTACCTGATTTGCGTGAAAAAATCAAAGACTATCCTTTTTTGGTATTAGATGGTCGTCCTCGTTATGGAGGGGATTGGGATGGATTTGATATAACGAAAGAGACCTACAGCAAGAAAGAAATATCTAAATTGTTTGGAGTAAAAGTCGCTGACATAGATAGCATAAAAGTACTCAAAGGTGTTGAAGCCACGACAAAGTGGGGACGACAACAACGTGCTAAGAATGGCGTTATTGAAGTTCAGAGAAAGGATAAGGAAGAAGGAAACGGGAAACATTCCAATTAAGATTGATTATCCGTTGTGCTATTATTGAAGCCTATTTTTTGTCGAATAGTCTGTCGTAGATGAGGTCAGTACCCATCAGACACAGCTGGTCCTGGCCGATACTCTCGAATATGGCATCGTACTCGGCGGCATTGGTGACGGTCTCCACGCACTCGTTCTCGAACAGGTCGTCGCCATAGGCATGCTCGTTCACCTACTGGCGGGCTTTCAGCTCAATACGACAGAGGACTTCGGGGGCACTGCTGCTCCCGAACGACTTCTGCACCTTGTATATGCCGTCAATCTTTGCTATGGCCTGAATGGAGGTGGTTCCGCTCTTGTTCTTCTTGCGCCGTACGAACATGCTACGAAGGTAGCAATTTGGTGCGGGACACTCAAAACATCAAAGCGAATGGCCTTTCACATACCTATGAGGCCATTTTTAGGTCCGAAAAATTTTTCGTGCGGAAAACAGGAAATACAAGAGTATTATCGAGGAACTAAAATCGGCTCTTGTAACAGGCTAGCTTATTCCCGGGGTACAAATTAATAAAGGGAGGCTTTTAACCTCCCTTTATTAATTACAGTGAACTGCTCATGTTAGAAATGCTTGTAACGAGTGTCAGAAACGTCTGCCTTGAAAAAAAGCTCCTGAATTACTTGATTTGATAAATTACGGGCAGCTAAAGCGTTTAGGCGATCAGATTCTGCTTTAGCATTGAATTGATCGACATAATCATCAGGTGAGGCTTTTTGTACCATAAATACACCGCTCGAACCCTTAATAGGTGCACTCACCTCTTCTCTTTTTAGATTATAAACTGCTGCTCCTATAACCGGCTCGTTAGTATAAGTTAAAGAGATATAGGCAGGAGTAGAAAAGTTAACATATTTTACAGTGTCTGTTATTACTCCTTCGATAGAGGCTGCCTCTTTTATACTATTTACACCTTTAAGTCTGTCTATAAGAATTTCAGCTTTTTTCTGGTTTATAAGTTCAGGAAGAAGGGTTGTTGAGACATCTTCAAGAGCGCGATAACCCTTCTTGTGAATTGCTTTTAAACCTATCACTAATAGACGATCGTTGTTTATTCCCGCTTCAAAAATTTTAGAAATTTCTCCTGGTTTAGCATCAAAAGTCCAACGAAGAGCATCGATAGAGCGGGGAATATCGCCTACTCGATGATTGTAACTTTGAAAATCAGGTATATTTGTCGTATTAAATCCATTCGTACTGGCGTTATTTATAAAATCATCAATATTGTTGTTTGCCGCTACGTATCGACTGAGACTATTATAAACTTCATCGCCAGTCTGCTTAGAGAATAAATTCTCTCTCTTTATTAAAGCCACATTGTATTTTTTTACCGGATTCTTAATGTTGGTAACATTAAGAATAATATTTATGCCTTCTGCTTTAAGATTTACCAGTTCACCTTTTTTCATTTTGTTTAGGGTGTTTAGGAAAAGGGCGTTGTTACCGCTGTATTCACCACTTTCATAATCAATTGAGGCTATCCATTCTGAATTACCTTGTTGGGAATAATGGGTGGCTATATCTTGGAAGTTTGCTCCGGCTTTTATGGCGTTGTATATACTGTCAGATATTCTTACGTTCTCCTGTTCGCTTTGGGCTGCTATCTGAATTTGGCGGAATTCTATTGAATCGTAGGCTTGAATAGTAGAAATAACCTTGAAAGCGTTATATGAATCATCGTAATCGCTGTAGAAAGGGCCAAAAACTCCACCTATCTCTACTGAGTCGAGTCTTATAGCAATATCAAAGGGGAAAAATTGTTTAGTACGGGGAACTTCACTGTACATTATCGAAGACTCGGAGAGTCTGATAAATGATGCGTAATCTTGAGTAATATCAGCAAGCTGGTCGGAGTAATTAGTAATCTCGGTAAGAATATTAGCTCTATCCTGTTGGCTTGGCATAATTTGCACATCTATATATTCAATATCACGGCTCTCGGCGTACTGGTAGAAAAGTTCTTTTTTCTCATCGTATTCTTTTTTCATTTCTGCTTTCGATATTGATATTATCGAATCGGGAATAGCGGAGTAAGGTATGGTGGCAATAAGTACATCTGCGCGTTTGGCACGTGTTTGAAAAGAGTTGTGCTGAGAGATTGGATTTGAGATAAATGAATTCTCTAAAAGTGATATATATTTTGAGTATAACAGAGACATTTTTATATTCTCTTCAATATAGACCCAAAAATTAAAGATGTTGTCATAGTAGTTGAGATATTCTGAAGGAATTGTTCCGCGTTCCAGTTCATGATAATTAGATAAAAAACTCATAAGATAGTCTACATCGAAAGAACCGGTTTGTTGATTTTGAAAAGGAGTTTGGCTAAGAAGAGGGTTGTTTCCTCTCTCTATAACACTTTGTATCTCGGCATCTGTAACAACCAGTCCAATGGATTCTGCCTCTTTATGTAGTAGTTTTTTTCTAACAAGTGTGTTCCATACTTCGTCTTTTACCGAGGTGTACTCCTCGTCGGTAAGACTATTTGTACCTAAAGAGAATTTTACCACATCGGCATATTTTTCCACCTCTTTCTGGTAGTCAAGAGCGCTTATTTTTTCGCCGTTTATCGTTCCAACATTGACTACTCCTTGATTTGGAGTGATAACTTTCCAAGCATCTCCTGCAATAAATGCGAAAAGAGCTAAACCGATAACAACAATCAATAGGGGGCCTCTGTTTCTTATTTTTTGTAATGTTGACATTTGTTTATGATAGAATAGTTTGTTTTAAAAAAACTCCAAAAAATGGAGCGCACAAAAGTACTAAAAATAGTTATTATTATTATGGTTGTAACATTTAATTTTTGGTAAACAGCTTGACTAATTCAATTTTAGTGTCACTCATTTTCAAAATTTTGAATGAATACTCGCCAATCTCTATAGACTCATTCACTTTAGGAAAACCTTTGGCGTGTTCGAGAATAAGACCGCCTATTGTTATATACTCCTCTGAATCCATAATGTGAAGGTCAAACAGTTCGTTAACATGCTCTATCTCCATTCTTCCTGAAAGTAGATATCCGTTATCGGTTTTTTTTGCTATAAGCGAGTTTATGTCGTGCTCATCTTCTATCTCGCCCAAAATCTCTTCTACAAGATCCTCTAGCGATACAATACCAGATGTTCCACCAAATTCATCTATTACCACCGCTAGGCTCTTCTTTTTGCCCTGAAGCTGTTTCATAAGCTTATGAGCCATAAGGGTTTCGGGAACAAAGGGAGTACTTCGAATATGATCACGCCAATCCTCTTTATGACGAAAAAGCTCCGAAGAGTGGATATATCCTATTATGTGATCAATATCATCTTGAAATACCACTATTTTTGAGAGTCCTGTCTGAATAAATAGCTCTTTTAGATTATCAAGGCTGACCGATATATCGACTGCTTGAATCTCGTTTCTTGGAATCATGCAGTTTCTGATTTTAACATTAGAAAAATCGAGAACGTTTTGAAATATTTTTAATTCTGAACCTTGCTGTCTAATATTGTCTTTATTGTTGCTGTGAACCGAATGGATAAAGTAGTCAAGTTCAACTTTCGAAAAGGCTTTAACATTATTCTCTTTGTCTATTTTTACTCCTGCAATTTTTAGTGCTATTTTAGATAACCAAGTGGTAAAAGAGGATATAGGGTATAGCAATATATAAGCCATAAATATAAAGAAAGAGAAAAAATTAAGGCTGGCATTAGCATTGATACGGAACAGTGTCTTAGGCAGAAATTCTCCAATTACTATAATAATGGCTGTAGATATTAAGGTCTCTATAAAAACTAAAAGGAATTCATGATTTAGCATATAAAAGGGCATGAATTCCTCTATGAGTCTAGCCATCATGGTACTGTAAACAACAAGTGCTATGTTGTTTGCTACAAGCATGGTGGAGATAAAATTATTGGGGTTACGAAAAAAACGGGCCAGTATAACGGAGCTTATGGTTTTTCGCTCATATTCCATTTCGAATCTCATCTTGTCTGCCGAGACAAAGGATATCTCTATTCCAGAACAAATAGCCGATAAGATTAAAGCTATAATCAATATAATTGCAATCTGACTCATTCTTTTATTGGAAAAACACCTTCGGTTTTTTTAATGGTGTATTTAGTGAAACTCTGGTCGGATTCAAATCCAATTCCTACAATAATCTGCTTTTCCTGTCTTATTCTAATAAGTGAGTCGGAATAGACTTTCTCATAATATTGATCCCAGAAAAGCTGATTGGTATTAAATTCCTCGTCGTTTACGTTTTTGGAATGTACATTACCTTTTAGCTCCCAGAGTTTTTTTTCACTATAGTAGTAGGCGGTATCTGCGGTGACTGTAGACTCCACTTGCTTGGTAGAGTCGTAGACCTCAAGAAATACTCCTTTTTCAAAAGACCAATAGGGAGGATCCATCTTGTCGAATATTTCCCACTCTTCGGTTTGAATTCTATATTTTATGACACCCTCTTCGGATATCAAAGATGTTATACCGCGTGTAGTCATAACCGATGCGGAGTCGCGGCTGTTGATTGCCTCACTCAGTCTCTTGCTGCTTTTATCGCACGAAACCACCGAAACAAACATAACAAACGCCAATAAGATGATTAATATATTTGCTATCGGGCATGATTCCGCTAAACGGGAACGATGTGTTATTTTTATCTTATAATTGTTGATTCGTTTATCCAACCTTTTATTTCAATTTTATCTCCTTTTTTTATGTTGAGCATAAAAAGATCTTCGATCTTTGGAGTGTATTCAGAGTAGGTTTTAATAAGTCTATCGGCCTCTTCAGCTACACTGGGGTCGGCTTTCTTAGCCTGTTGCAGCTTATCTATAACTAGAAAAAAGGTGCTCTGATTTAGAGCCGGTTCATTAGTCCACTGGTGATTGCCAGCATATAATTGTGCAAGCTGAATGTACGGATCTCCGTTGTTCGGGTTTAGATCTATTGATTTCTGTAAATAGGTTTTTGCTTTAGTATTCTGGCTTTGCGAGATAAAAAAGATAGCCGATGTATAGTACAGTTGAGCCTTTTTAAAAGCGTCGGTTTCCATAGTTATAGCCTCTTCAAAATATTGAAGAGCTCTATTGTTATCTTTTTTTATTTTAGCGTAGAGTATACCTAGGCTTTCGGCAGATTCGCTTGAGGGAGATATTCCGTAAGCATATTCGGCTGCCTGAAAAAAGGTTTCCGAAGAGGTGCATTTTAGCATTTTCATTATGGAGACCACTTTGTTAAGATACTCAAGGCTATCTTTGTAGATCTCTATTTTAGGAGCATAAATAGCTTGAAGGCTTTCACAGTCGGCGGCACCGCTATTGATAAAATAGGCGTCAAGATTCTCTTTGGTGTTAATAGCAGCCTCTAATACACGTTCGTCGGTAATACCGGCTATAACGCTGTTTATATAGTTACCACAGTCAATATAATCTTGAATTATAAAATCACGGTGATTTTCATCTTTAATGAATTTTTGTGCGGAAATACTCATTAAGCTCCCCAAAATATAATATTCTGTCTTATCTTTTCCAAGATCAACAGCCTCTCTAAGCATATCGTACGCTCTATTTAAATCGAAATTTGGTATATAAGTTATATAATCGTAGGCTTTGGTACCTTTAATTTCAGCAATAGACGAGGGTGTCTTTACAATTTTATTAAGCTGATCAAGATATTTAAGACGCTGGTCATAAATCTGCATAAGTTCTTCGGAGTATAGGGTCTGTAAGGCATCGTCTTTAGAGTTAGCAATCATCCATCTAAGAATTTTGACTCCGTTAGTGTAGGTACTTACCTGAGCAATGGGACACTCTGTAAAAACTGCTTTCCAATTACTGTAAGCATCTGCATAGTTTTCAGTTCTTACGTATTCGGTGTAGAGGCTGATATTTTCAAGACATTTAATACTGTCCTCTCCTTTTCCGTAGCGTGAACCATCTTCCACTCCCTTTTGTGCAAAGAGTGTTAATGTACAGAGCAGCGATAAAAGAAAAATCTTACTTCTCATATTATTTATTGTTATTCCTTAATTATTAAATACTTTGTGTTCTATTTTATATATGTTAGACAAACATCTATTCAACTTGCCATTTTATAAACCATCTTTCGCATAAAGATAATCCCAAATTCAATCTTACATAATTTTCAGTTATCATATTTTTAGAAGATGGGTGTATATGAATGAATTGCCCGGATAGATTCACCTTAGATAAATTGTTGTATCTATTACTTATGGGTAGTGTCAATCCGGCACTTAAACAGTACTCCGTAGGGCCTTTTTGACCGTTAACATATGCGTAGGGCTCTCGATAGTAAAATCCAGCCTTGTAAATGGAACGTCTAAATGGATTTTTGCTATCCGCCTCCGGTTGATACATTCCGCCAATAGATATTTTAATGCAATCTTTTCCATTTTCTTTAAAAAAAAGTGCCCGGCTCCACATTTCAAACGATATATCAACACCTGTCGTAAAAGATTTGTGTGTATAGGTTAATCCCGCTCCAAAACGGTTTCCTAATCTAAAAGCGTTGCTTATAAGAGTGGTATCGCCTAAAATAGTTTCGGTACTGCTATAGGTTATATCGTATATGTATTCTTTGTTGTCTATAGCATGCCCGGGCGAGTATATTAGACCTACTGTAAGTAAATCTTGTCCTATATTGAAGGAGCTCTGAGTTCCAAATTCCAACTTATAGGTATATATATCTGCTCCGTAAGTTTTTTTCCTTGAATATATTGAACTTTCGCTAAAAGTACTGCTTACCTGATGTGAAAATTCACCAAACAGAAAGGAGAGATTGGATCCTAATGATAAGTATTGGTTTAATTTCCAACCTAGTCCGGTTTTTATCTCTCTAAGACCTCCGGTACCAGAATGAGAGTTGTATGCAGTTATATCGCCCTCTTGATCGTCGTATATGGTTTGAGTGGTAGAGAATAGATATCCCACATTAGAGAAGGGCATAAAAGCCACAGTTATGCCTAAATCTTTGATAAGACGGAATTGCATAGCAATATAATCAATACTAGAATTATGGGCGTTTATCTTTACTCTATTTTCTTCAAAATTTCCGTTTTGAAGTGAAAAACCAAAGTCCAAAAGGAAACTTAATGTGTCAACTGTGTAATAAGATGCAGGATTCATCATATTAATCGTATTGTGCTGGCTTAATCCATATCCTATACCCCCCATTCCTTTATTTACTCCTACAGACTGGTCGCTTAACTGACCCAATCCAAAACGGGTATACGGAGAGTTGATTCCGTTCTGCCCTTGCATTTTAGCAATTATTGTGATCATCAATAGAAGCGTGAACAACCTCTTAACACATTTCATTATACCCGTAAATTCTGTTTAATCCTTGTAACACAAGATATTCAATTGCAAAGATGCTATTTTTTCTTTTTATTTCAAAAAGATGCATATCACCTCCAGTTAAAAAAGTTAAAAGATAGGGATATTTTTGTCGCATTGCAGAGATATATCCCTCTATTTCGTTACGTATTCCTGTTATTACTCCGCTGCGTATGGCGGTTTCAGTGGAATATCCGAATAGTGGCGTGCTGCCATGAGAACTAACAAGAGGCAGTAGCCCGGTATGTTCTTGTAGAGCTTTAAATCTAAGCTCTTTGCCTGGCGATATATTTCCACCTATGAACTCTCCTGCCTTTGAGACAAAATCGTAGGTGATAGCTGTACCGGCATCAATTATTAGGATGTTGTGTCCCGGTTTTAGTGAATAGGCTCCTACGGCAGCAGCGAGACGATCCATACCTAAGGTTTTGGGAGTAGTATATAGATTTTTTATGGGAATGGGAGTGTTCCATGAAAGATTTGTAATAGTGAAAGGTAATGAATTAAAATACTCTTTTAGCTCTTTGGATATAGGGCTGACCGACGATATTATTCCCCCTTTTATGGGAGTATCTTTAATAAAATTGGCCAGATTTTCCGGGTCTGCCTGACAATTAAGCAGAGAAACCATTCCTTTCTTATTGAATAGAGCGGCTTTTGCCCTGGAATTTCCGATATCAAGAACTAAACGCATGAGTATTTTGTGAAGTTAATAGCAAAGGAAATCATTTTTTTTCTTAATACTTATATCTGAAGATTTTTTAATTGTAATTTTGCGTGTTATAACATTTTAAATTTAGCAGATGAGAGGTTTATTAAGATTGGTTGTTATTATTTGCTTTCTGAGCACATCTTTTTTATCTAAGGCAGAAACAGATAGTGTAATAATAACTCTTCTAACCTGTTCTCCCGGAACCTACATTTACGAACATTATGGTCATACAGCTATAAGAGTAGAGAATATTACCCAGAATACCGATATTGTATTCAATTACGGCATGTTCAATTTTAACTCTCCTAATTTTATTTGGAGGTTTGTTTTGGGAAATACCGACTATTTTCTTGGACTCCAAAGTTACTCAAGTTTTATAAAAGAGTATGACTATAGAGGTTCCTTTATTGTTAAACAGAAACTAAATTTGTCTAATAGCGAGTCTGTGAAAATATCTTCTGCATTGATCGAGAACAGTATGCCGGAAAATAGAGTATACAGGTATAATTTTTTATATAATAACTGTACTACTATGGCTCGTGATAAAGTGGAGCAGTATATTGAGGGTGATGTTGTTTACCCCGAAGCTATTGAATTACGCTCTTTTCGTTCCATTATTAGGGAGCATAACAGGATAGAGCCTTGGGCTCAGTTTGGCATTGATCTTTGCCTGGGCTCTGAGGCCGATCGGTTACAAGATAATAGAATCCAGATGTTCGCTCCATTGGTGCTAATGGAACTGATAGACAACGCAGTTGTAGTAGATGGCTTAGGAGTTGAGCGTAGATTGGTAGAGAAAAGAGAGAAGATATTGAGTTATAATGATATGCCATCCGCTGTTTTTAATCTTCTTAATCCTTTACAGGCAACCGTGATAGCTTTGATGTTAACACTACTTATTTGTGGTATTGAGTGGTATAGAGGTAAAATATTTTGGGGTTTCGATGTTGTTGTTTTTGCGCTTCAGGGGTTGACGGGATTAATTATCACTTTTTTATTTCTCTTTTCAAAACATCCCACTGTAGGTAGTAATTTTCTGGTTATCTGCCTGAACCCTATCCCTCTGTTTTTGCTACCATTTATTATAGCAAAAATTATTAAGAGAAAAACTGATTGGTTCCATATGGTAAACGCTGTAATTATTCTTCTTTTTATGGCTTTGAGCTATTTTATTCCGCAAGAGATACTGCCTGCTACTATGATTTTTATTTTTATGTTTGCAATGAGATCGATGAGTGATTTTTTTCTTGTTAGGAAACAGATTTCGAATCGAAAATAGAGCTGAAAAAATGAATTCTGTATTTAAAATGAATATAAAAATTATTACGTTATTCTTCTCTCTCTCTGTTTTATCCGTAATTAGGGCACAGGGGATAAAAAGTTTTGGAGAGGACTCTTCTCCGGTTTTGGTAATAGGTATTGTGGTTGATCAGTTAAATAGTGATTATTTGGAAAAACTGATGCCTCTGTTTGGAGAGGATGGATTAAAGACTTTATGGTACAATGGATATAACAGGCCTAATGGATTTTATGATGTAGAGAGGGTTGATCGAGCCTCGGCGGTGGCTTCGATATATTCTGGTACCTGGCCTTTTTATCACGGTATAGTGGGTGAAAGATGGTTTGAGCGTAGTTCTATGAATGTGGCAAACTGTGTTGACGATAGTCATTTTAATGGAATAAATACTATTGAGAGAGCATCGCCAAGAAAGTTATTAGTCTCTAATTTGGCCGACGAATTAAAGGTGGCCACATCGGGGATAGCCAAGGTTTGTGCTGTAGCAGCAGAAAAAGATGCGGCAATTTTATCGGCGGGACATGAGGCTGATGCGGCTATCTGGATAAATGATGCTGATGGACGTTGGAGTGGAACAGACTATTATGGATGTTTGCCGGAATGGGTTGATTTGATCGACGACACTTTGTGGGTGAACCGGACTTGGAAACCTGTATACCCTGTTGTCTCATATCTTATAGGAGAGATGATTAACAGGCCCTCCACCTTTTCGTACTCATATAAAAAAAACAACATTAAGAGTTACAAACGCAGCCCTTTGGCAAACGACAGGGTTACCAAAATGGCTATAGAGTCGCTAAAGAGATTTGAGATGGGGCTTGATAATTACACCGATTTGCTTACTGTTACATACTATGCGGGTGATCCTATAAAAGAGGGAAGCGGGAGTTACTCTCTGGAACGACAGGATTTGTATGTTCGTCTGGATCAAAACATTGCTAACCTTATAAGGGAGGCGAAAAATCATGTTGGAAGCAATAATGTACTCTTTTTTTTAACATCAACAGGATATAGTCCTATTATCAAACCTAATGAGAGAGAGTTTAGAATTCCCTCTGGAGAGGTTAGAATGGAGAGGGTTACCGCTTTGTTGAATCTCTATCTGTCAGCATTGTACGGACAGGGAGTATATATAATTGATTATTATGATACGCAGCTTTTTTTTGACCACTCGCTTTTGGATAGCAAAAGAATAACTCTTAGCGAGGTACTTACATCCAGCGTTGATTTTTTATCGCAGGTTAAAGGTGTCAGGGGGGTGTTGGCACGCAGAGATTTGTTATCGGGTAATCTTGATAACTACACCAGAAAAAAACTGAATGCATTTCATCCGGATTGTTCGGGTGATATTATTGTGGAAATTAGTCCCGGTTGGACTATAGTAGATGATAAAAGGGGTATTGATAGATATATCAGGAATAACAGCGAAACTTTTCCTATAATTTTATATGGCGCTGGAGTACGTTCTGAAATAGACCGTAATCCGGTGACAGTTGGGGTTTTGGCTCCCACTATAACTGATATTCTAAAAATAGAGGCACCGAATGCCAGTTTGGAAAAGCCAATAAAAGGTTTGAGATAGAAAAGATATATATAACCTTGTATGGAAGTTGACGAATATTGATATCGATTTAATTCGTCAAAAATAGGCGTGCAAAACAGAGTAGCTATAAGCTGGGAATGGTATTTTTTTTATAAGTGTATCTACTTAAACGCATAGAGGTGATAATTTTGTTAAAAAAAAGAGAGTGAAACTCTTAGTAAGTAGTTATTGGAGTAATGTAAAATGAAGAAAAACGGGTTAAATTTACCCCTTTACTGATTGGATTGCATTATCTTTGTAGAAATTGCTGCCATGAATAATGGCATTGCATTTTTATACTAATAATTTATGTCTTTAATATGAATATAAATAGTTTAATAGGTTCTCTTTTTGGAAAAAAGACAAGCAGAGATAAAAAAGAGATACAACCATGGGTAGATAAAATTAAACAGATTTATCCCACTATAGAGCAATTAAGTAATGATGAACTGCGTAACAGGGTTGTGGTAATAGGTGAAAAAGTTCAAAACTTTGTAGCACCAGAGAGGGCTAAAGTAGAGAAACTTAAGTTGCAAGTAGATGATACAGAAATGGAGGATCGTGAAGCTCTTTTCTCATCTATTGACAAGCTGGAAAAAGAGATAATTGATCGTTTTGAGACTGTTCTTGACCAAGTCTTGCCAGAGGTTTTTGCTATTGTAAAGGATACTGCCAGACGATTTACAGAGAATGGCCAAGTTATTGTCAGTGCGAATGATTTTGACCGTGATTTGGCGGCTAAACATGACTTTGTGAGTATAGATGGTGATAAGGCTATATATTACAACCGTTGGATAGCTGGAGGTAACGAGACTATATGGAATATGATTCATTATGATGTACAGCTGTTTGGAGGTGTAGTTTTACATAAGGGTAAAATAGCAGAGATGGCTACTGGCGAAGGTAAAACTCTTGTAGCTACGCTGCCGATTTTCTTGAATGCTCTTACCGGAAATGGAGTACATCTTATTACTGTGAATGATTACCTCTCTAAGCGTGACTCTGAATGGATGGGGCCTCTATATATGTTTCATGGATTGAGCGTGGATTGTATAGATAAACATCAACCAAATTCTGATGCACGTCGAAACGCTTATAGAGCAGATATTACTTTTGGAACAAACAACGAATTTGGTTTTGACTATCTGCGTGACAATATGGCGGGAAATCCGAACGAGCTTGTACAACGGGGTCACAACTATGCTATTGTTGATGAGGTGGACTCGGTTTTAATTGACGATGCACGTACTCCTCTTATTATATCCGGTCCTGTTCCTAAAGGAGATGATCAGCAATTTGAGGAACTTCGTCCACAGGTGGAACAGCTTTTTGAAGCGCAAAAACGGTTGGCTACAAAGTATCTTGCCGAAGCCAGAAAGAAGATATATTCTGATAATGATAAGGAAAAAAACGAAGGGTTTTTGGCGTTGTTCAGAAGTTTCAAGGCATTGCCAAAGAACAAGGCTCTAATAAAATTTTTAAGTGAACCGGGAATTAAGGTGGGTATGCAGAAGACGGAAGAAATTTATATGGAGCAGCAGAATCGCCGTATGCCTGAGGCTATTCAACCACTTTTTTTTGTTATAGACGAGAAGCAGAACAGTGTTGATCTTACAGACAAAGGTGTAGAGCTAATAAGTGGATCTCAGAATGATCCCACCTTTTTTGTTCTTCCGGATATTGCCTTGCAACTCACTGAATTAGATAATGACCAGACTTTAACTAAAGAGGAGCTGTTGGCTAAAAAAGATGAACTGTTAACCAACTATTCAATAAAAAGTGAGCGTATACACACTATAAGCCAGCTTCTCAAGGCTTATGCCATGTTTGAGAGAGATGTAGAGTATATTGTTTCTGAAGAGGGGCAGGTTAAGATTGTTGATGAACAGACTGGCCGCATAATGGAAGGTAGAAGATATAGTGATGGGCTACACCAAGCAATAGAGGCAAAGGAACGCGTTAAGGTGCAGTCTGCTACACAGACTTTTGCCACAATTACCTTGCAGAATTATTTCCGTATGTATCATAAGTTGGCTGGTATGACTGGTACAGCTGAAACAGAGGCGGGCGAGTTTTGGGATATCTATAAACTGGATGTTGTAGTGATACCCACAAATAGACCAATATCTCGTATTGATCATAATGACAGAATATATAAAAGTAAGCGAGAAAAATATAAAGCAGTAATAGAAGAGATATCGGCTTTAATTGAAGCTGGTCGACCTGTTCTTGTTGGTACCACATCTGTTGAGATTAGCGAGCAGCTTAGCCGTATGCTTTCAATGAGGAAGATAGATCACAATGTACTAAATGCTAAACTTCATCAAAAAGAGGCGGACATTGTGGCTAAAGCGGGGCAACGTGGTACAGTAACAATAGCTACAAACATGGCTGGTCGAGGTACGGATATTAAACTTAGCCCGGAGGTTATCAAGGCTGGAGGCTTGGCTATTGTTGGAACAGAACGTCACGAGAGTAGACGTGTTGATCGTCAGTTAAGAGGCCGTGCCGGTCGTCAGGGGGATCCGGGATCGTCGGTGTTTTTTATATCGCTTGAGGATAATTTGATGCGTCTTTTTGGTTCGGAACGTATAGCTCCCATGATGGATAAGTTGGGACTGAAAGATGATGAGATGATAGAGAATAGTTTTATAACTAAACGTATAGAGCAGGCTCAGAAAAAGGTTGAAGAGAACCATTTTGGAGTAAGGAAACGCCTGCTAGAATATGACGATGTTATGAATAAACAACGAACGGTCATATATGAAAAACGTCGTCACGCTCTAATTGGAGAGAGAATAGAAATAGATATTGCCAATATGATCTGGAACCGCTGTGTGACTACTGTAGAGGATTGTCCAGATTTTGACTCTTTGCAAATGGAACTCTATAAGATATTTGCGGTTGCGGCTCCTTTTACGATCGAACAATATAGCTCTATGAATAAAGAGGAGCTGATCGATCTTATTTACAACTTGGTTATGGAGAATTACAAACGTAAGTGTGATAATATGTCCCAGATAGTGTCGCCTGTTATTAAGAAGGTTTTCGAGGAACAGGGAGATCGTTTTGAAAATATTCTTATTCCCATAACAGACGGGAAGAGAATTTATCAGATACCTTGTAATCTTAAATTGGCGTACGATACCGAAGGAAAAGAGGTGGTTAGAGCTTTTCAAAAAGCTATTCTTCTTCATACAATTGATGATTGTTGGAAAGTTAATTTAAGAGAGCTGGATGATCTTAAACATTCAGTTCAAAATGTCAGTTATGAGCAGAAAGATCCCTTACTCATATTTAAATTAGAATCTGTCACTCTTTTTGATAATATGGTCAATATTATTAATGATCAGACCGTATCTGTGCTTATGAGGGGGCATATACCGGAACCAGATCCCTCTCAATTGCGCAAAGCTCCTGCACCAAACCGTTTGCAGCGGCGTCAATATCAGGAGAGCAAGGCAGAGATTGGAGATCCAGGGCAGAGATCTGCTGCTGGTCGCGATACAAGAGCTCAAAGACGTGAACCAATTCATGTGGAGAGATTGCCGGGTAGGAACGATCCTTGTCCTTGTGGAAGCGGAAAGAAGTATAAAAACTGCCACGGAGGTTGAATATAACTTTTTGGTGGATAGTAACATCTTTGTTATAAATATAATAAAAAGCTAAATTGATGAAATTGCGAGAGAATCTATTTAAAGAGTTAGCCAATAGACTTCAAGAGGTGCTTGGTAAATTTGTTGATAAGGGTGATTTTCCTGCCGTGACCGATATCTATTTTAAACCGATAAAAGAGTTGAAAGAGTTGGTTGTATATGACGACGATAATAAACTCTTTACTTTAAGTGTCAATGGAATGGATAATATTTTGGAAAAGGAATTTTATCCTACTATAGAAAATGAACTTAGGAGGGTATTGCTTGAGGTGGATAAAAGAATCTCCTTTGCTGGTTTGCATATATGGAAACCATACTCTTTTGTTTTGGTTGATGATAATATGGATAGTGTAGCTGAACTTATGTTGATAGATGATGATTCGGTTTTGGCTAGTCAAACTATTCTTGAGGGGCTGGACGATGAATTGAACGAATTTCTCAATAACTTGCTATCAGAGTGAGTAGATATATCTTATTTTACAACATAGGTGGCTTTTAAAAGCCACCTATGTTGTAAATAAAGTCAAGAAATATTTTATACGATACCTTGCTTCATAATGGCATCGGCCACTTTCATAAACCCTGATACATTTGCACCTTTCTCATAGTTTACAAAACCGTCAGGCTCTGTTCCGTACTTGACGCATGACTGGTGTATATTACGCATAATGGATTTAAGTTTATCATTGACCTCCTCTTTGTTCCAGCTAAGCTTAATAGAATTTTGAGTCATTTCTAAACCCGAAACAGATACGCCTCCGGCGTTAGCGGCTTTTCCGGGAGCATATAAAATTCTGGCATTTTGGAATACGCTAATAGCTTCTGGGCGAGAAGGCATGTTTGCTCCCTCCGATACAGCTATTACCCCATTGGCTATAAGAGCTTTAGCATCGTTTTCGTTAATTTCGTTTTGAGTAGCCGAGGGTAATGCGATATCACCTTTTTCATACCAAGGACGAGCTCCTGCTACATATTTTAATCCAAATTTCTCAGCGAATTCCGATATGCGTCCGCTACGAACGTTTTTTAGATCCATTAGCCAATTCAGTTGTTCATTGTCTATACCTGTAGGATTATAAACATAACCGTCAGAGTCGGAGAGCGTAAGTACTATTCCTCCACATTCAAGTATTTTTTTTGCGGTGAATTGAGCTACATTTCCGGATCCTGATATAAGACATTTTTTACCCTCAATACTATCTCCTTGTGTATTTAACATCTCCTGTAAGAAATAGATATTACCATATCCGGTAGCTTCGGGACGAATAAGAGAACCTCCGTAAGAGAGAGCTTTACCGGTAAGAGTTCCAGTGAACTCGTTAGTAAGTTTTTTATACATGCCGAACATGTAACCTATCTCACGAGCACCAACACCTATGTCTCCGGCCGGAATATCCATCTCAGGCCCAATATTACGCCATAACTCCAACATAAAATTGTGACTGAAACGCATAATTTCAGCTTCTGTTTTTCCTCTTGGGTTAAAATCTGAACCTCCTTTAGCACCACCCATAGGTAGTGTTGTAAGGGAGTTTTTCAATGTCTGTTCGAAAGCCAAATATTTAAGAATACTCAAGTTTACCGAGGGATGAAAACGTAATCCGCCTTTGTAAGGCCCAATAGCATTACTATGCTGAATACGATAACCCATATTAGTGTGTACCGACTTGTCGTCAGCCTGCCATGTAACGCGGAATTGAAAGATACGGTCGGGAATACAGAAACGTTCAATTAAATTAACTTCGGCGAATTCCGGATGACGGTTATATTCATCTTCGATTGAACGAAGTACCTCTTTAACAGCCTGATAATACTCCGGCTCCCCAGGGAAACGCTTTACTAGGTCATTTAATACCACTTCAACTTTCATAATAGTCTTTTTGTATGTTTTTTACTTAAACCGGTTGCAAAAGTACAGAGATAAATCTATTTTATTAGCAATATTATTGATAAAATCTTTAAAAAATATCATAATGAATAAATATCTGAATAATATAATCTACGATTATTTTATTTCCGAATAGTAGATTGTTGTTAACGAATAGAGAAAATAACTAATATTGCGCATGTTTGATGAAAACTTATTGTACATAAAAAGTTTTACACTTAACTTTGCGACCTAAATGGAAAAAGCTTCAAACCATAGAATGAGTCAAAATAGAATGGTTCAGAAAGAAAAAGAGGTGGTTTTAAGAGAGGTCTTCTCTATGTTTAAAAATCACGGTATAGTTCCAATTAAAATGGATGATATTGCTAATAGACTCTCTATGTCGAAACGTACACTCTACGAAATGTTTGAAAATAAGGAGAGTTTGATTTTGGAGTGTATAATAGCGCATAATAAAAGAAACAAAATATTACTTGAGGTTGAGGGTGATTATGAGTACAATATACTTAAACAGGCTTTTGATTTTTTACATCTGGTAATGATGGAATTTAAAAGTTCCAATTACAGATTTTACGAAGACTTGAAAAAATATCCCAAGGTGCTGGCATACATAGAACAAGTACATAATGAAAATAGAATTAAGGGCAAAAAATGGTTTAAAAAAGGAGTTAAACAAGGTTTGTTCAGAGATGATATTAATATTGAGTTAATTACAAATACTGTATTCTATTTAAGCCAGAGTCTGTCGCACCGAAAAGTTATGAACGAATATAGTATAAAAACTCTGTTAAGTTCAATTTATATGGTAATATTGAGAGGAATTGCTACTAGTAAGGGTTTATCGATACTATATATATATGAAAAAAAATATTTTACAAATGAAGAGATCTAGGTCTTATTATAGAAAAGCAGTATTAACCACTATATCACTTTTATTTTTATGTGCTGATATAGTGGCACAGGAGCAGATAAAAGAGTTAAATAATCTGGAATTGACACTTAATCAAGCAATAGAGATTGCTTTGAGTGAAAATCCAACTGTTCAGATAGCTGAACAGCAGATTGAGCTTAAGAAAATAAGTGACTCAGAGGTGTGGCAGAATCTGTTACCAAGTGTAGATTTTTCCGGAACAGTGAATTATACTGTAAAAGCGGCTGTTATGAAGCTGAACAATATGGAGTTTAAGATGGGACAAGATAACACAAGTACATGGAATGGACAGCTCTCGGTGAGTTTACCTATTTTTGCCCCCACTGTATATGCTACAATGAATATTACTAAAACTGATATTGAACATGCAGTAGAGCAAAGCCGCAGCTCTAAGCTTGATCTAATTAATCAGATAACCAGGGCATATTATCAGCTTGTTTTAGCGCAAGATAGCTATGATGTGTTGGAGAGGAGTTTTTTGCAGAGCGAGAAAAACTACGAGGTAGTAAACTCTATGTTTCAACTTGGCCTTGTAAGTGAATATGATAAAATTAGTGCAGAGGTTCAAATGCGTAGCTTGAGACCATCTGTAATATCTGCTAGAAATGGTGTTAATTTAGCTAAACTTCAGCTGAAGGTATTAATGGGAATTACGGCAGATGTTGAGATAAATGTGAAAGATTCTCTTTCCAATTATGAAGAGGATATATATAGAGAAATATTGTTA
>DASRNO010000060.1:0-6432 GCA_035647375.1 Bacteroidaceae bacterium | reverse complement strand
ATATAAAACATATCCTTTTAAATACTCCCCTTCAGGATGAAAAATATTTATAGGATGATCAAAAGGCTGATGGAGTTGATAAAGCACTCTTACATCTTTTTTTGCTATTGCAGCAGCTGTAAAGAGAGAAGTTCTAAATTGATCCTTAGTAATTATCTGGGAACATGAAAAACTAAATAGCAAACCTCCGGGCTTAATTTTACTCAAAGCTTTTACATTTAGACGACGATACCCTATTAAAGCATTTCTTACCGCATCTTTATGTTTAGCAAAAGCTGGAGGGTCCAATACTATTATATCATATAGGGGCTCCATATTATCCAGAAACTTGAAAGCATCTTCCACATACTCCTTATGTCTATTATCTGCGGGAAAATTCATCTCTATACCTTCTGTTGTGAGTTCCATAGCCTTTGACGAACTATCTACCGAGTGTACCATATTAGCTCCTCCCCGCAATGCAGCAATAGAGAATCCTCCCGTGTAACAAAACATATTTAATACAGTACGGTTAGCAGATAGGCTCTCCAGCAATGCACGGTTTTCTCTTTGATCTATAAAAAAACCGGTTTTCTGTCCACCTACCCAATCGATCGGCATTTTAAGACCATATTCAAAATACTCCTCATCTATTTTTTTTCCAAAAATATATCCGTTTACTGGATCTAAATTTGAATTGTAAGGTAAAGTGGTTTCCGATTTATAATATACAGCTCCTATCTTATTACCAATAACTGTTTTTAAAGCTTCAACTATATTTTTTCTTGAACGATGCATCCCTATAGAGTGCGCCTGTATAACAGCAGTTCTTCCGTAAACATCAATAATCAATCCCGGCAAATTGTCTCCTTCACCATAAATCAATCGATAAATATTATGATTGGCACGATCAATAAGACCCAAATTAAGCCTCAACTCGTATGCCTCTCTTATTCTATCTTCCCAAAACAGATTATCAATATTCTTTTTTCTAAAAGAGAGAACTCTAACTGCTATACTACCTATTTGAATATGTCCAACAGCAATCCACTCTCCACTATGGGTATATACATCTACCACATCTCCCTCTTCCGGATCACCCTCTATAACAGATATTGCACCCGAAAAAACCCATGGATGAAAACGCAATAGAGATTCTTCTTTCCTTTTTTTAAGTCTAACTATTTTGCTCATGCCAATACACTAAAAAGGATTCGTCCTAATTTTCAAACCCTCCAGAAACCTGAATATTTTCTGACAAGCCCATGCATCTATTGAAGCATAATTTTTCTGAGCAGCGGTCAATGTTTCATTTTCCCAGTTACTGAGTCGCTGGTTTTTTGATATTCTCTCTCCAAATAGCAAAGCATATATTCTCTGAAGGCTCTTCTCTTTTATTCCAAATTGCTCAACATAATCCTGTAGTTCAACAAATCCCTCAGGAGATATTTCTGATCTTTTTGCTATTGATAAAAAATCGTCTCTTATAGATAAACCCACCTTTATCACAGCAGGATTAGCTAAAAAGTCTGTAATAAAATCCGGCAAACCTATTTTGTTCAACCTTATTAGATATGCATTATACTCAGTGGCAAACTGAATTAGTGCTATTTTGTTTATTATGCCTCGCTTAAACGATGGTTTAGTCTCCGTATCAAAACCCACAATATGCTCTTTTGAAAGAGCCATTATTGCCCGATTTGCCTCCTCGTACGTATCAATAACAATTATATTACCTGAGAAAATTACTTTAGGCATATTTGCTATCTCTTTTTTATCTATATTTTTTTTTATTATCATACTTTTTTCTCAGTTTTCAATCAAAATGATCGCTTTCATTATTCATTCCGAACCGAGTAAAATGTAGTGCTCGCAAGGTATTAGTCACTGTTTGTCCCCAATATAAACAAAAACTCTCCTTACAAACTGCGACTGATTCTGTCATTATATAATTTATACCCGTTTTAAAAGATTCAACAAAATTTTTTAATGCCTGATAAATATCCGACAAATCCTCTGATATACTCATTATAATGGGAGCATCACTATACTTCATCTCATCTACACACACCTCAAGGTAATTGTCAATTTCACCCAGTATCACACGTAAAGAGTTACGCATCTCATCATAGTCAGGCTCTGTTAAATACTCCTCAAGCACAATCTCAGGGTCACTCTCTATCTCCGGTAACATCAAAGCCTTAAGATAAAGTAAAGGAAGAATTCTCATAATCACATCCACAACCCTATTTCTATCCAAAGATCTTGCCTCTTCTAAAAAAGCGCAATACTCAGCTGCAACTGTAACCAGTTCAACCACATTCTTATCAAAAACTATTGACGACACGGATATTAATATTTTTATTAGAAGTACAAAGTTAAAACATTACTCGTTTATTCTTAAAAAGAAATAGAGAAAAACGATAAGTTTCTTTAATATAGCGTATATAACAAATAATTTCTATCTTTGACACAGATTAGTTTAATTCTATATATAATATACATATCATTCTATTTTTAACCTAAAATTTAATCAAATGAGTTTCAGATCATTAGTTTTGTTTTTCACAGCTACCTTATTTGGAGGTTTCTGTCTGGCTCAGACAGAGCAAACTGTTAAAGAGGACTTTGTCAGAACTACTACCACTCAAGAGGGTAAGCAGTATCCTCAGGTAAATTCGGAGCGAAGAGTAAGAGTAAGTATCTCTGCTCCACAAGCTAATAAAGTCCAGCTTGACATAGATGCAGTCAAGTATGATCTTAAAAAAGACGATAACGGAGTGTGGATTGGCGAGTCTGCCCCACAAGACGAGGGTTTCCATTATTATCAGCTGAACATTGACGGAGCTTCAGTGCCAGATCCGGGTAGCCTCTATTATTATGGAGCCAGCCGCTGGGGAAGCGGTATTGAAGTACCAGCGCAAGATGCTGATTTTTTCGCTCTAAAGAATGTTCCTCACGGACTTCTCAGTGAAACCTTCTACTATTCAAAAACCACCGATAGCCAACGTCGTGTGTTTATTTATTTACCCCCCGGATATGATAAAGAGCAATCAAAACGCTATCCTGTACTCTACTTACAACACGGAATGGGCGAAAATGAAACAGGTTGGGGAAATCAAGGATACACAGCCATGATTATGGATAATTTAATAGCCGAAGGTAAATCTGTTCCTTTCATAATTGTTATGGAAAATAGCGGTGTAAGTTTTGGCGGTAGTAGAAATAGACCTAGTGCCGATAGCCCTCAAGGTGCTCCAAGACAGGGTGCTCCAGGACAAGGTGCTCCAGGACAGGGTGCTCCAGGACAGGGTGCTCCACGTATGGGTGGTATGGGAGGAGGCTTTGGCTTTGCCGGTCAATTTGGAGATATTTTAATCAACGACCTTATTCCTTTTATAGAGTCCAACTACCGTGTTATCCCAGATCAAGCAAACCGTGCTATGGCAGGACTCTCTATGGGAGGAATGCAAACACGCTCTATTGTTATAGCCAACCCTGATATATTCTCGCATGTAGGAATGTTTAGCAGTGGTACTTTCACACCGTCAGAGATTTCAGATATCGAATCTTTCAAGAAAAACGTAAAAGTTGTCTTTATGAGCTTCGGTGGACGAGAAGGTGGAGCAGCAAATATTGGCAATGCTGCCGAAGAGTGGAATAAAATAGGAATTAAAGGTGTCTCTTACGTATCGCCCGAAACGGCTCACGAGTGGCACACTTGGAGACGTAGTCTCTATCAATTCGCCCCTCTTTTGTTCAAATAATTGAATAAATATTACTTATAGCGGCGGCCTCATATTCAATGAGACCGCCGCTTATTTTTACCTATCTTAATAGACTAAAACAATATATTAAGTGTAACATGTAGTTTACAGATATGTTTTTCAATCGCTTTTCTATGGAATCATTTTTTTTACTATTTTTGTAGAACCATTTTCACGGTTTTTTTCATGACAAAAAAAAAGAGAAGTAAAACTTTCCAAACATCGCAAACTCCCGAAAAAACAAATCCGTTTCTTAGAGCCCATAGAGCTTTGAAAAACGAGACTTTCTTGTTTGTTTGTGGAGCTCTTTTGTCAGTCTTAGCCATATTTCTTGCTATTGCCTGTGTCTCATTTTTATTCTCCGGAGGTGTAGACCAAAGCATCCTGGAATCAAACAAAAAGAGCGTTACAGAAACCATTACTGAGACAGAAAATCGAGCCGGTCGTTCGGGAGCTTCTATATCAGAATATTTAATAAACAGTGGATTTGGCCTTGCCTCTTTTATTTTACCAATTTTTATTTTTATTTGCGGAACAAATCTGATGAAAATTACGCAACAGAATCTTTTAAAATGGTTTATATCAAGTTCCTTTCTAATTATATGGCTCTCTATATTTTTACACATGGCTTTTAGCTGGGCATTCTCAAACTCTTTTATCAGACCCGGCGGCTGTCACGGACTCAATGTTACTAATTGGTTAATTGCACAAATTGGAACACCTGGTGCCATTCTTGCTTTGATTCTGACCATGCTTTTTTTCGCTATCTACCTAACCGGAGAGACTATTGTATGGATACGTTCCAAATTTGGTCTTATAAAAGATAAAACTCGTCAAATTATAGCCCTCCCCGGTAACGATTTAGACGATGAAACCGATAAGAAAACCACCTATACGGAGAATATTTTAACAGCTCAAGCCGCCGAAATTGATAACAATTTAAACATTAACTGTGAGAGCAAGCAGATAGACCAAAAAGATCTCCTATACAATAATAAAAACGATTTACTCTCTATAGATACTGCTGTAGATGATATAGGACAATCTTCTAATAGTGAGAGCGGTAAAGAGGATTCCTCAATCACCGAAATTCAACTAGAGATTACAGAGAATTCGATAGACGAAATTTACAAAGGACCACAATTAGAACCCTATAATCCTCGTCTAGACTTATCCTACTATAAATTTCCCTCTACCAACCTTCTAAATTATCACAAGGATACCGCTTTGTCGATAGATATGGAAGAGCAGAACGCCAATAAGAACAGAATAATTCACGTTCTCCGTAATTTCGGTATAGAGATAAGTTCTATTGCAGCCACTGTTGGTCCTACAATAACACTTTACGAAATTACTCCGGCTCCGGGTGTAAGAATATCTAAAATTAGAAACCTTGAAGACGATATAGCCCTTAGCCTCTCTGCCTTAGGAATTAGAATAATAGCCCCTATTCCAGGCAAAGGCACTATTGGTATAGAAGTTCCAAATGCTAAACCTCTAACTGTCTCAATACACTCCATTATTTCGAGTCGCAAATTTGTTAAGAGTAATTTTGAACTACCCGTTGCTCTTGGAAAAACAATCACAAACGAGGTCTTAATGTTCGACCTTGTAAAAATGCCCCATTTACTTGTAGCCGGTGCCACCGGGATGGGTAAATCGGTAGGGCTAAACACCATCGTAACATCGTTACTATACAAAAAGCATCCGGCAGAGTTAAAATTAGTCATGGTAGACCCCAAAATGGTTGAATTCAACATTTATTCTCCTATCGAAAAACATTTTTTAGCAAAAATGCCCGAAGAAAAAGAGTCTATAATTACCGATGTAACCAAAGTAGTTCACACTCTTAAATCCCTCTGTATAGAGATGGATAATAGGTACGAGCTTCTTAAAAAAGCTAATGTACGCGCTATTACAGAGTATAACAATCTATTCAATAGTCGTAAACTTAATCCGGAAAAAGGACATCGTTTTATGCCTTACATAGTAGTAGTTATAGATGAGTTTGGCGATCTTATAATGACAGCCGGAAGAGAAATAGAGATACCAATAACCCGTATAGCTCAAAAAGCCAGAGCTGTAGGAATGCATATGATTATTGCTACCCAAAGACCTACAGCAAATATTATTACCGGTAATATAAAAGCCAATTTCCCTGCAAGAATATCGTTTAGAGTAGCCTCTATGGTAGATTCACGCACAATCATAGATAGACCCGGTGCCAATCAACTTATAGGTCGCGGCGACATGCTATTTCTTCAGGGAGGAAATCCTGTACGTGTACAGTGTGCATTTGTTGACACACCCGAAGTACAACGTATATGCAAGCATATCAGTTCTCAACAAGGTTACACAACTGCCTATGAACTACCTGAATATATTGACGAAAGCTCTTCCGAATCCGGTTATTATCAATCAATAGAGACTCCTAAAATAGATCCATTGTTTATAGATGCTGCAAAATTGGTAGTTAACTACCAACAAGGCTCCACATCTCTTATCCAACGAAAATTCTCAATAGGTTATAACCGAGCAGGGCGAATAATGGATCAAATGGAGAGAGCCGGAATTGTTGGACCGGCCGAAGGCAGTAAGCCCAGACAGGTTCTATGCTTAGATGAATCAGATTTAGAGTTCAAAATTAACGGAGTTTTGTAAGAATAAAAATAGTACTATACAGAAT
>DASRNO010000059.1:0-13766 GCA_035647375.1 Bacteroidaceae bacterium | reverse complement strand
TCCTTTGTAAATTTTATAGAACCTATAAAACCAAAACTACATTTCTGGGAATCAATTTTGGTCAATCTAATAAGGTCAATATCTTCACTTACTTGTGCTGTTTCATGTTGGATTTTGCTTACTTCTTCCTCTGTTAAATCTTTTCCGAAATAGATAAAACCATTTCGTAACGCTTGGAAAACTTTTTTACCAGATGAAGCCAATACTTTTCTTGCTGATTGCAGAATATTTTGACTTAACAGGATATAAGGATTAGGATTAACCTCTACATAAGAAATAGGCAATTGATTGATACCAGATATGATTGAAAGAGATTTATCTATTGAATTATAAAAATCTTTTATCGATTCAAAATTTTGAATCGAAGCAATTTTATCAGCGAATTTACAGAGCTTGGCTAAGACCTCTTTTATATGTATATAACTTAATAAGGTTTTATATTGATTGGCAAAGACATTTGTCCTGTCCTCACCCGATAGACATAGATAATAGATGTCGTTTTTGTATTTGTTAAATTCAGAAAAAAATGTTTTTATAGAATCCTCTTCTCCTATCGTTACATCCAATTCTTTAATAGCTTCTTGCAAGCTTTTCGTTTTTAATAGTTTATTAGCATCATGAAAAGTATAACCAAGAATAAAGGTTTTTAAATATAAGCTTGTCTCTGCCTTCTCAATACATTTTTCTTTAATTAAATACTGCTCATAAATAAGTAAACTCGGAATCAAACCATTTAGAATATGAATATGATAAGGCATATCATAATCATCTTTCCTGACTATGTTATCAATTACAAACAAGCCTTTTGCTTCAGTAATTGGATACTTTACAAGTAAATATTGTAAAACTGTATCAAAATATAGCTGTGTTGTATTTTGAAAAATTTCAGTATCAAAATACTGTTCTATTAATTTATAACTCATGTTTTTTTATTTTATTTCTATCCAACCAAATCCCAGACTACTTTTCTCACACAAACCGGCATGCCAGATCATCTTGTGAATTACTACCGGTGCAGTCAGCGTGAAATCACAAAGAGTGCCTATTACACGGGTTTCTTCCTTGCTGCCGGGCTTTATCAGGAAACCACTGCGCTTGTAATCTGATGAAACCTTCAAAAGAATATCTGAAGTGGCCACTTGATTCTCATTCAGGTTATTGTGCTTTTCAGCCAGATGGTTGACTGCGTAAGTAATAAACAAGGGATGTCCGGGGTCAAGATACTGGGCATACATATCCTTCTCTTCTTTATGGCTTACCACCCATGGTGTTATGGTTCTATATGTTTCCGTGGTAGAGAAATCAGGTTCAGATAGAATCTGAACTTCCTTAACAAAAAAATCAATTCCATTTAATTTGTTACCGATATAGAACCTTTGGTCTATGAAAAGACCTTTTATGAAATTGGTGGCAGCCTCATTTACATTGAACGAGATTTTGAGATAGATTTGTTTATTTAAAATTTGAAACAATTTTTTTTCTTTCCACATTTTTGGTTTACCAAAATGCAGACGACTAAAACAGAAAAGTTTGTATAGATGATTAGTATTCTTTCCATAACCAAAGTCATGCAGAAATGTGGCGTAGTCGTTGTCGGCATTTCTTAACACGTTATATATCCAGGCCGACACATAATACTGGTAATCCATAGGAATAAACCTGTGGTTGGAATCATGGTCAAGGGTGAGCTCAATTCTCATAAAATTGATTTTAATTTTTTTTTTTGACATCAAAAACCTTCTATTTGTTCCCTTATTATCGAATCAAAGAGCGTATTATATCGATAATAATAGAGTAAAAAGGCCTTTTATCAAAGAGTTAATAGGTTATTTAATTAGACAAATGTAATAAAATCAACATAATAAAACAATATTGTATAAAAATTTTTTAAAAAAACCCACTTTTCTGATTTTGATTGATTGTTTTAACTTTTGTCGTTTATTAGAAGTTGGCTCGGGTTTTAAGTTATTATTGATATTTGTTTACTCTGGGTTGTCCGTGAAGGCAGTGGTTTTAGAAGGAGTCATCATGTTGATGTTCATATGTGGACTTTCGTTTTAGTAGAACTCCAAACAGTTCGGTATAGTATCTATTATCTTATTTTATTTTTCTTATCTGGTTTTTAAATCAGACAGATTGGTGCTATTTTTGAAAAAAAAGAGTGTATGTGCCTAATTGAAGAGAATGATAGGGTAAACAGCGTTAACAATAGCTCTCGTTATGTTATTGGAATTGATATAGGGGGAACTAATACCAAGTTTGGTATTGTCAATTCAGAAGGCGTTATAATGGTTCAGGGCTCTATGTCAACTACCGGATATCCGGTGTTCGGTGATTACGTTGAGCAGGTGTGCCTTGAATTAGAGAAAATGATAGGTAAATGCGGCCTGGAGGGGCATATACAGGCGGTAGGGATAGGGGCCCCTAATGCCAATTTCCATGAGGGAACAATAGAGAGTGCTCCTAATCTGGAATGGAAGGGGGTAGTGCCCTTGGCCAAGACCTTTTCTGTTAGACTTGGTCTGCCGGTAAGGGTGTCGAACGATGCCAACGCCGCCGCTTTGGGCGAGATGTTGTATGGCACTGCACGGGGGATGGGCAATTTTATAGTGCTTACCTTGGGAACGGGAGTAGGCGGGGGTGTGGTGGCTAATGGTAAGTTGGTTAGCGGTCACGATGGATTGGCGGGCGAGTTGGGTCATGTTATAATTGACAACAGCCCGGATGCCAGAGTGTGCGGTTGTGGACGTGCGGGTTGTCTGGAGGCCTACTGTTCGGCTTCGGGAATAGCCCGTACAGCCGATATGATGTTGGCCTATACAGATACTCCAAGTCTGCTACGAAATATTGAGGCGCCTCTCTCTGCCGAAGATATTTTTTTAGCCGCTGAACAGGATGACAAAATAGCCAAAGATATTTTTGAGTATACAGGTAATATTCTTGGAAAGGCTCTTGCTAATTTTATAGCTATATTAAACCCTGAGGCAATAATAATTTTTGGAGGAGTAAGTAAAGCAGGAGGTTATCTGCTTGAACCTGTAAGAAGGGCTATAGATGATAATGTTCTGCCAATTCTAAAGGGGAAAACTCAGTTACTTGTCTCTACATTAAAAGATTCTGATGCAGCTATTCTTGGTGCAAGCGCAATAGCTTGGTAAATAAAAAAGGGATATAAGCGTTTTTAATGCCTATTTATAGGCTTTTCTTATAAGAAAATGGTCAAGTAATACAAGAGCGGCAAGGTTTTCTACAATTGGAACTGCTCTGGGAACAACACATTGGTCGTGTCGGCCTTTTGCCTTAAATATGGTCTCTTGTCCGGTAGTAGTTACTGTTTTTTGCTCTTTTATTATAGTTGGCGTAGGTTTGAAAGCCACTCTAAAACGGATAGTCTCTCCGTTGCTGATACCACCCTGTATGCCGCCGGAATGATTTGAGAGGGTGTTTAACTTACCGTTTTTTATTATTATTTGATCGTTATGTATGGATCCGGTCTGTTCGGCTGAGGCAAATCCATCGCCATATTCAAAACCTTTTACGGCATTTATGCTGAGCATTGCCGCTCCCAGAGAGGAGCTCAACTTATTAAACATAGGCTCTCCAAGACCTACAGGGCAATCTCTGATTAGGCATGTTATAACACCTCCTATGGAATCTCCGTTCTCTTTTGTCTGTTTGATAAGCTCTTCCATAATCTTTGCCTTGTCTCTATCAGGACATCGTACGGCATTAGATTCTGATATACAATGTGAGAATTTATTCTCTTGAGCGGGATCTACAGAGATGCCTCCTATCTGCGATGTGAAGGCGAAAATTTCCAAATCTGGAGAGAGTTGCTTTAGAGCCAGTTTAGCCAGAGCTCCGCCTACACATTGGGCTATAGTAGTTCTGGCCGATGCTCTACCTCCTCCCTTATGATCGCGTATTCCATATTTTGAAAGATAGGTGTAATCGGCGTGTGAAGGTCTGAAAATATTTTTCATAGATTCATAGTCTGCCGATTGCTGATCGTGATTTTTTACTATGAAGGCTATGGGAGCACCGGTAGAGATGCCGTTGAAAATACCCGATATAAACTCTACTGTATCTTTCTCTTTGCGACTGCTGGTGATAACGCTTTGGCCG
Organism: Bacteroidaceae bacterium; assembly: GCA_035647375.1. Taxonomy (GTDB): domain Bacteria; phylum Bacteroidota; class Bacteroidia; order Bacteroidales; family Bacteroidaceae; genus Colenecus. The sequence continues at coordinate 9,641 of DASRNO010000059.1, read as the reverse complement.
GGACGACGGCGATTTAATTCGTTTTGAACAAACTCCATATCTATAGCTATCAATGGTGGAAATCCGTCAAGAATACCGCCAATAGATGGTCCGTGTGATTCGCCAAAAGTGGTTAGGCGTAATAGCTTTCCTATAGAGTTCATAATATTATTAGAATAAAAATTTAGCTACAGCAGCCATTGCAGCCATAATCCTCTGTATTACCGTTGCATTCATCACTACCTCCGCAAGTGCTGCATCCATTTGTCTGATTATTCATAATGTTGGTAGCTTGATCAATCTCCTCTTTAGTGGCTGGTCTTGATTCTAAAATTACACCTTTGAACGTAAGCTCTTCGCCTGCTAAGGGGTGATTAAGATCAACTACAACCATATCTTCTTTTATTTCTGATACAAGAGCATTGTAGGTGTTCTGTCCATCACTAAGAGGAATTATACACCCCTCTCTAACATTTTTTGAATCGAAAACTCCTTCATGTTCAAAAACAGATTTCGGAAGTTCTAGAACATTCTCCTTGCTATACTCTCCGTAAGCTTTGTCTGCAGGTATAGAAAATTCAAAAGTGTCTGATATCTTCAGCTTGCTGACATTATCCTCAAAAATATCAAGAGTATATCCTATTCCTGTGTAGAACTGAAACGGCTTCTCTTTAGATGCACGCTCGAAAATAGAAAGATTGCCCTCCTCGTCGCGTATAAAAAGATCGTAAGAGAGGCTGATAAATTTTTGCTCTGATTCCATTGTTTGTTATTTGGCGTAAAATTACTCTTTTCAGATTTATTAGACAAGCAATTATCATTAACAATAATGTTTGGCAATGTTACTTAAGCAAATTCTCCCAAAAAGCCTCTTCAACTCTCTCTTCAACTCGTTTTTCTACAGATTTTTTCAATTTATAGAAAAAATCGATGCCGGTTGTTTGTTCAACGCTATCTATGCTCATAGTGTAAGATATAAGTGGTTTACGTCCCGCTTTGTTGTCGAATATGAATCCTACGCCTTTGTAATCTTTATCTACTTTTAACAACAAAACCTTGAAAAAAGCATCGGGAACGGAGACCTGGTTTTCTCCTATACAACCAAATGCTCCTCTATTGTTTATTGGGCCGCAGATAATATATAATCTGCCATATGTTTTTGCTATCTCTCTACACTTCTCTTCTAACGATTTCCATACTCCGCTGTTCAAATTGTTGTTTTGAGGAGATATGTTGGTAAAATAGAAGCTCTCCAGCATGGCCTGTGAACTCCATTTCATATCGCCCGCAGGAGCCATGTGTCCTCTGTCCCATCCGGAATTTCTGTAATCATTGTTATTGGCTTGAGGCAACATTAAATTTGGATCGGTTTTATAATGTTTTGCTCTAGGTTCGCTACCATTTGCCTTAATATCTGTAAGTTCCCATGCAACCCAGTTTGGAGTTTTTGTATGACTATTATAGGATACAGTAAACCCTGTATATTTAATATTAGTGTTGTTGACTCCATTTTTAATTCTGGCCAATTCTATCCCCTTACATGATGTAAGTAGTAGTAGACAGAATAGTAGTTTTACGCTTAATCGCATAGCGTTAATGTTTTGCATAGTATAAATGTAGATTATTATTTTAGTTTGTACAACAATTTTTTACGGTGATTTTTTACAAAAAATTGTTTGAATTGTAGATAATTGAATAACTAGAAATTGAGATAGAGAATATTTTGGTACTCATTAAAATAGACTATTAAGAGCACCTTAAAATGTCAGTTTGTAATTTTTTTAATGCAAATAAGAAAAAAATGAAAGATTATGTTGTTGTATTTCATTAAATCATATATCTTTGCCGCAAAAATGGGAGTGAAACGTGTGCTATAGTTTTTAAGCACTTTTAAAATGGCTATTTTTATTTTTGTTTAGAAAAACTTTTTAGTAATTTTGCTCCAAATATTATTAAGACAATGAATTTATCAATGGTAAGCCTTTATAACATTATCGTGGTGGTTAATACCAATGCGTGAGTGAAAGGTTATGCCGGATTGATAAATATGGCCTTTCTCTTTAGAGGAGGCCGTTTTTTTTAAGAACAAATAGTTATGAAAATTCCATTAAGAAGTGAGCAAAGCACTCAGGGCCGTAGAATGGCGGGTGCCAGAGCATTATGGATGGCTAACGGGATGAAACGTGAACAGATGGGTAAGCCTATTATAGCAATTGCCAACTCGTTTACTCAATTTGTTCCCGGTCATACGCATCTACATAATATTGGACAACTGGTTAAAACGGAGATAGAGAAATTGGGCTGTTTTGCAGCCGAGTTCAATACTATAGCTGTTGACGACGGGATAGCTATGGGGCATGATGGTATGCTTTATTCACTGCCATCAAGAGATATAATTGCCGATAGTGTGGAGTATATGGTAAATGCCCATAAGGCTGATGCTCTTGTTTGTATAAGCAATTGTGATAAAATCACCCCGGGAATGTTGATGGCGGCTATGAGATTAAATGTTCCTACTGTTTTTGTAAGCGGAGGGCCAATGGAGGCTGGAAAATTAAAGGGAGCTAGTCTTGATCTTATTGATGCTATGATAAAAGCGGGCGACTCTTCGGTTACTGATCAAGAGGTGTTGGATATTGAGAATGCGGCATGCCCGGGATGTGGAAGTTGTTCGGGAATGTTTACCGCTAACTCTATGAATTGTTTATCGGAGGCTTTGGGTTTCTCTCTGCCCGGAAACGGTACAATTGTTGCTACTCACAAAAATAGAATTCAACTCTTTGTAGAGGCTGCCCAACTGATTGTTAATAACGCCTATAAATATTACGAGAAGGGTGATGTTTCGGTATTACCATTGAGTATTGCCACAAAGAGTGCTTTTGAGAACGCAATGACTCTTGATATAGCTATGGGAGGTTCTACAAATACGATATTGCATCTGCTCGCTATAGCTAACGAGGCAGGTGTGGATTTTTGTATGGACGATATAGACCGTCTTTCGCGTGTGGTACCATGTATATGCAAAGTAGCACCCAATTCTCAGAAATATCATATTCAAGAGGTTAATAGAGCTGGAGGGGTTTTAAATATTCTTAGTGAATTGTCTGTAAAGGGTCTGATTGATAAGGAGTCTATGACTGTTACCGGAATCTCTATTGGTAGGGTTATGGATAAATATGATATAACAAAGCCAACGGTTGATAGCGATGCAAAACGAATCTATTCCAGTGCACCGGCTAACAGATTCAGTATTGTTATGGGTTCGCAAGATGTTAATTACGATTCACTTGATATTGACCGGGTGCAGGGTTGTATAAGAGATGTGGAACATGCTTATTCGGCCGACGGAGGTTTGGCTGTTCTTAAGGGTAACATAGCTCAAGATGGTTGTGTGGTAAAGACTGCAGGGGTTGATAGCAGTATATGGAAATTTACCGGACCTGCCAAGGTATTTGACTCTCAAGATGCGGCTTCGGAGGGAATATTGAGTGGTAAAGTTGTATCGGGCGATGTTGTGATAATTACTTACGAGGGGCCAAAAGGTGGTCCCGGTATGCAGGAGATGCTTTACCCTACATCGTATATTAAATCGCGTCATCTGGGAGAGAAGTGTGCTTTGATTACCGATGGACGTTTTAGTGGTGGAACATCGGGCCTAAGTATAGGTCATGTATCGCCTGAGGCGGCTTCGGGAGGAAATATTGGCAAGATTGTTGATGGAGATATTATTCAGATAGATATTCCCAATAGAAGCATTAATGTGATGCTTGAAGATGATGCACTTGCGGCTCGGCCTATGCGTCCACTTACAAGAGAGAGAGTGGTATCAAAAAGCTTAAGGGCTTATGCAAAAATGGTCAGTTCTGCTGACAAGGGTGGAGTAAGAATTGTTGATTGAGCATTTTAATTATGAAAAAAAACATTAAAGGTTCAGAAGCGCTATTATTGGCATTGATGAATGAGGGAGTAGAGACTTTGTTCGCTTATCCCGGAGGTTCAATAATTCCTGTATTTGATTCGCTGTACGACCATTGTGACGATTTTAAGCAAATTCTTGTACGTCATGAACAGGGTGCTGCACATGCGGCTCAGGGATATGCAAGGGTATCGGGTAAAACCGGCGTATGTTTGGTAACTAGTGGCCCAGGAGCTACAAATACAGTTACCGGAGTAAGCGACGCCATGCTTGATAGTACACCTATTGTGGTTATTGCTGGTCAGGTAGCGGCATCGACGCTTGGAACTGATGCTTTTCAGGAGATAGATTTAGTAGGTGTAACTCAGCCTATTACTAAGTGGAGTTTTCAGATACAAAAAGCTGAGGATATTGCTTGGGCGGTGGCGAGAGCTTTTTATATTGCACGTTCAGGCCGTCCGGGACCGGTTGTGCTTGATTTTACAAAAAGTGCACAAGTCAGTATGGTTGAATATGAATCGGTGTCGATTGATTATATACGCAGTTATATTCCTATTCCTGAAATTGATCCGGAAATGATTAAAAAAGCTGTTAAATTGATTGACTCATCCAGAAGACCTATGGCACTTATAGGCCAGGGTGTGGAGCTGGGAGAAGCCCAAAATGAGATTATGGCGTTTATAGAGAAGGGTGATATTCCCGCAGCTCGAACTATGCTTGGAATGTCGGCACTACTCTCTGATCATCCGCTAAATATGGGGATGTTGGGTATGCATGGGAATATAGCTCCAAATATGCAAACTAATAGATGTGATCTAATTATAGCAGTGGGAATGCGGTTTGACGATCGTGTAACCGGAAACTTACAAAAATATGCACGTCAGGCAAAAGTTATTCATCTGGATATAGATAAATCGGAGTTCAATAAGAACGTAAAGTGCGATGTACCTGTGTTGGGTGATTGTAAACATACTTTGGCTATGATTACTGCACGTATGGCAAAAAATAGCCATAAAGAGTGGATTGAGGAGTTTACTCCCTATATGAGATTGGAAAATGAAAAAATTATTGAAAAGGCCATTCATCCGGTATCCGGGCCTTTAAAAATGGGCGAGGTGATTAATCTGGTTAGTGAAATAGTAGACGACAGTGCTGTTATGGTAACAGATGTGGGACTTAATCAACTATTTGCAACCAGGTATTTTAAATATCGTCATAAACGTAGTATAATAACATCCGGAGGGTTGGGTACTATGGGCTTTGGGATGCCGGCAGCTATTGGAGCTACTTGTGGGGCTCCCGATCGTACGGTTGTTTTGTTTGTTGGAGATGGGGGTATGCAGATGAATATTCAGGAGTTGGGAACTATTATGCAATTTGGAGCTCCTGTTAAGATAGTTCTTCTTAATAACAGCTATCTTGGTAATGTAAGGCAGTGGCAAGAACTTTTCTTCAATAAACGTTATTCGTGTACACCTATGGTTAACCCGGATTATATGAAAATAGCTCAGGCTTATGGTATAAAATCGGCTAACGTATCGGATAGAGACTCTCTGAAAGAGGCTATAACCGCTATGTTTGCCCATAATGGACCATTCTTTCTTGAGGTTATAGTAGAAAAAGAGGAGAATATATGGCCTATGATTCCGGTAGGAGCAGCTGTTGATGAGATTAATCTTGGACCTGATAATTGAGATGATTATGAAAAATGAGAAAAAACTGTTTACCCTTATTGTTCATTCAGAGAATATAGTGGGATTATTAAATCAGGTGACGGCGGTTTTTACCAGACGCCAGATTAATATTGAGAGTTTAAACGTATCTGCATCGTCAATTGAAGGTGTACATCGCTATACCATTACCAGTTATGCAGATCAGGATAGTATTGAGAGAGTTGCAAGGCAAATTGAGAAGAAGGTAGATGTACTACAATGCCGCTGCTTTACCGATAATGAGATTTTTATGCAGGAGGTGGCTCTATATAAGGTGGCCACCGGAGCTTTGATGAATAACCCGGCTATGTCTAAGATTATTAGAAGATATCAGGCCAATATCATTGAGGTGAATCCTACATTTTGTGTTGTAGAGAAATCCGGAAAAACCGAAGATATAATTGCTCTTAATAAAGAGTTGTCTAAAGAGGGTGGAATGTTACAGTTTGTGAGTTCCGGAAGAATAGCTATTACCCGTGCTAGAATTGAGCACATGAGTGAATATCTGGAAAAGATGGATAAAATTTATGGAAAAAAAGAGAAGAGGGATTGATAAATATTATATTTTAGTTAATTAAAAATATTATGGCAAAATTAAATTTTGGAGGTGTAATTGAGGAGGTAGTGACACGCGACGAATTTCCATTGGAGAAGGCTCGTGAGGTGTTAAAAAATGAGACTATAGCTGTTTTGGGATATGGAGTTCAGGGACCCGGACAGGCATGTAATCTTCGTGATAATGGTTTTAATGTAATTGTAGGTCAAAGAGAGGGAGATACGTACAACAAGGCCGTAGCCGATGGTTGGGTACCGGGCAAAACGCTCTTTTCGCTCGAAGAGGCAGCCGATAAGGGCACTGTTGTCTGTATGTTGCTATCTGACGCAGCACAAATGCAACTGTGGCCCACTATCAAACCTTATCTTACTCCCGGCAAAACTCTCTATTTTTCGCACGGATTTGCTATTACTTGGAATGATCGTACCAATGTGATACCTCCAAAAGATATTGATGTTATTTTAGTTGCTCCTAAGGGTTCGGGAACCTCTTTACGTACAATGTTTCTTGAAGGACGCGGCCTAAACAGCTCGTATGCTATATATCAGGATGCATCAGGAAATGCCTTGGACAAGGTTCTGGCCTTCGGCATCGGTATTGGTTCGGGTTATCTGTTTCAGACTACGTTTTCGCGCGAGGCTACTTCAGATCTTACCGGTGAACGTGGTTCGTTGATGGGAGCAATTCAGGGTCTGTTGCTTGCACAGTATGAGGTTCTGCGCGAAAATGGACATACTCCCTCTGAGGCGTTTAATGAAACTTGTGAGGAACTGACCCAATCTTTGATGCCACTTTTTGCTGCTAAGGGTATGGATTGGATGTATGCTAACTGTTCAACTACTGCTCAAAGAGGTGCATTAGACTGGATGGGACCTTTCCACGATGCTATTAAACCGGTGGTAGAAAAACTTTACAAGAGTGTAAAAAGTGGAAATGAGGCTCAAATAGCTATAGACAGTAACTCTAAACCTGACTACAGAGAAAAGTTACAGGAGGAGCTTAAAGCTCTGCACGAAAGCGAAATGTGGAGAACCGGAGCTGTTGTTCGTCAACTACGTCCGGAGAATGAATAGGTAAAATCTGTTGAATAAATTTGTTATTTTCAAAGGTTTTTTATTACATTTGAGATTGATAATCTTTTTTATATGACCCAAAGCGATCCAAACGACTGCCTTTACTGTCAAAACGATAAAAATTTGACAGATTTGATGATCTTTATAGCCAATATGAATGTTTCAAGACTTTTTTTGTTCAGAGAACAATCCTATTACGGGCGTTGTGTTATTGCATTTAAAGATCATGTGAACGACATATCAGATTTGAATGAATCGGATCGTAATGCTTTCATGGAAGATGTGGTCGAGGCTACTAAGGCTTTAAAAAAGGTTTTTAATCCTGATAAGATTAATTTTGGAGCCTATTCAGATAAACTCACTCATCTTCATTTCCATTTAACACCCAAATACAAAGGGGGGTTAGATTGGGGTGGAGTTTTTCTGATGAATCCCAAAAGGGTTACTCTTTCGGAGGAGAAATATAAAAATCTTATAGAAGAGATAAGATTTGCTCTTATAAATAGAACATAGGTTTTTAAAGTAACACCTAATCAAATAGGAAGGGGAGGATAATTATCCTCCCCTTCCTATTTGATTAAAAGGTATATTGAACTTTATCTCTTAGAAATGCTTGTAACGAGTGTCAGAAACGTTTCCTGTTTTCCGCAATGGGACACCCACTTTAGCAATTAGCCTTGATGATGGCCAGTAGCTTGGTGACTTCAGGCTCATGCTTGGTGTGTAGAAGCACCGACTTGTGCTTGTTGTTGTAAGGATTGACGTAGTTGTGTTTCTCACGTTGGTTTAATATAAGGTGTATCCTTCACCTGATATATCGAGCTCAAATATCCAAAACTTATAACCGTGCGCCCGGCTCTGCAAATAACCTTACAGTCTCGCCCTGCAAATCTTACTGTTCATCCTCACTGGCCCGCTCAGTCCTGTAAACACATGCATCCAGGCAGTCTCAATAAAGTATTTCTTTCCAGGAGTCGCCACCATACCGGTCCTAACACGATATGCTCCTGTCACGTCAGCAATCCTGCGTTCCGGAATAGACCCCGCATCCAGCAAGACAGGCAGGCCTGCACCCTGCGTAATTCCGGTGCTGGCCGCAGCACTGATCCTCACCGCCAGCCTCATGTCCGGGCCAGGGTAGGCAAGGCCGCTCACCTGAATCACCTCCGTAGTCATCACAATCCAGTCGTACTTTACTTCCGGAATTGTCGGCAGCTCCGTTGGCGGCACCCTCAGCAGCTCCACCCAAATATCAGACCCGACTCCTCAAATATAAATATCGTAAAATCGAATCAGCTGTCTTTCCTTGTTTGCTATACATATGTATAGATTAAGGATTAGAACGCTTCCCTTTTATATTATCACACATGACCTATAGATTTCGAATTACGATATAGTGTTATTTTCCGATTTTTTTTATAATGCGGTTTTAAGGGATTCCCTTGACATTTATACATCGTCATTAAAAATAAATAACATTGTTTATATAAAAATAAGCGATATATTTTTTCTATATGGATTTTTATTATTTTTGCGTCCATTGTATTAAATGTTAGAATAATTAACCTTAATTAATTCTATTTATCCATGATAAAGAAATTTTCATTTATGAGCTTTATGCTCATATGTATGGTCACAACGTTCACAACGTTCACAACTTCGTGTGTCCAAGGCGATTTGTATGATTTGTATGAGGATGACGGTTGGTTCTTTCCTCGTAGCAAAATAAGCAAAGACATTGCTGCTGACTTGTATGCGGCACTAGAATATGTTTCAAGTAGTAGTATTCATTCAGGAGATAACGAGTGTTTTGCACATGCTCTGTGGTGTTACGGCGGTGGATCAGTTTATGACAAAAGAGAAATAATTGGTAAAAAATTGTACGGTGAAACTAATTCTTTATGGCCAGTATCATATATGTATGCTGTCCATTATGGCAATGGAGTGCCGGTGACTCTTACTCAAGAAAGAGAAATCATATTGAGTGCTGTAGGCTTGGAACCGGTAGATTTTTTCAATTATTCCGAATCTGCTATTATAGGTTTAAACAATAACCATTTAGCCGTATTTGAAGCTTATGACTATGAATATGTAGATGGAGAGTTATATCTTTGGGGATATGACCAAGATGGAAGAAATAGTTTTCAATTCACTAAATTAGACTCAGCTTATCAACCTGATTGATGTATGCATATCGTTTTTACGAAATATTTTTTTGTTTATTAACTTTATTTTTCAATATGATGAAAAAACTGTTCATATTTCTGGCATTTGTTGCAGTTGTTACAAATACTAACGCCCAGTCTGAGATAAAGGTATCTGGTCCTATGCCCAAAGTGGGGAGTGTTATTCATGGCGTGGTAAAGGATTCGATAGGACCAATGGAATCGGTTCATATCATTGAA
>DASRNO010000058.1:0-29088 GCA_035647375.1 Bacteroidaceae bacterium | reverse complement strand
CTATAAATTAAATATCTTTTTAGCATAACCGCTAAGATTTGATCAGCTTGCCGAAGTGGCGGATTTTTACCGATAAAAATTAATCGAAGAACGAACTTTAAATTTGTCGAAAACATTCAATCGAAACCGTTAAGCCGCTATAACGCAAAACAGGCTGTTATGCAACGTTTATTTTTCGATTTCTTCTAAAATTTTCTTCTTTTCTTTTTCAAATTCTTCTTGAGTAATGACCTTCTCATCAAGTAGTTCTTTTAACTCTCTCAGTTGTACAGCCTTTGATTTGATATTATTTTGCTGTGGATTTGTTTTAATTATGGGCTGTTCGTTATCTGAACTTGGTGTTAACTCATAAGTATGGGTTGGCTTGTACTTCATTGTCCACAGAAAAGGAAATAAAATATAAATTCCCCCAATAATGGCACCTACATCAACTTCTTCATCTCTTGAAAAGGATGTGTTTAATGGGTCATATCTTTCCTTTTCTAATTTAACAGTGGTCGTGCTTCCAACTATCTTTGTGTCTCGGTGGATATATGGCGTTGTTCCTAAAAGTTCTCCATTTAGGTAAATTTTAGCACCACTTGGGTTTGATTGAATTATTGTTGTACTAACACAACTTGTTAATAAAATTGAACTCGCTAGCAATAACGAAAATGTTTTTGTTGCCATTGTTTGTTTTTTCATTTTTGTTTTGTTTTAAATATTGCATAACATTCCGCGGCTTGGCTTTCGGGCGGTAGAAGATGCTACACACCCCCTGCGAGCCAATGGCCTACCAAATGTACAACAATTTATTCAACGGACAATTAGCCATAGCCTTAAGACAAGCCACTGTTAGTTGTATTGATATTTTTCAAATATTTTTTTATTACAAAAATCTTTATGACTGTTGGGGCGTGTCTTATTGTGCGTGTTGTAAGTTTTATTTTCGTTTTATTACCTTTTTAAAATTTTAAAACTTAATATTTTTTTAGTAGTATCAAAAACATTTACAACATAAAATCCTCTATTCAAAGACGATACATCAAACTTTTGATTAGATTCAAGTTGGTTAAAAATTTCTTGAAACACTTGCTTACCTTGTAAATCAAAAATCACAACATATTCAAAGTCTTTTTTACAAGCAATCTCTAAAAAATCACTCACTGGGTTAGGAAAATATAACTTATCTAATTTGTCGTCTATGTCAGATAATCCACTGGTCACAGGATATATCAACTGCCAATTATCAAGATTTGGGTCAGAAGGTCCAAAATCCTTTCTTGTTTTTACTTCAAGAATATTTCCTGTGGTTTTATTAATAAATAAATATCGGCGAAAATAGGGACCATTTACATCCATCCACTCGTTAATATAGTAAACCCAACAAGGATATTCAACGCCAAATACCTCGTTCTTAGAATTGGTAATAGTTGAGATACCTTCCGCATTGGGCAAATAATCAGTTGTATATAACAACAAACCATCTGTTCTTAACCCTTCGTCTGTTATATATTTATATACAATTTCATCTGTTTGTTCTCTTGTTATTTGAGCAAATGAGATTGATGAAAACGAAATAACAATTAAAAAGCTTAATAATAAATGTATTTTCATTTTGCTAAAGTTTTACGTCTGCTCCTTGCTCAGACTTTAATTCCGTTTTTTTCAATGGGTTCTGCTCCATTACCCTGTTTATTTTACACTCTGGATTCTGTTCTAAATTTGCCTTTGGTACCATAATTTCTTTTTTATGCTAACGTTTATTACTTCTATTGCATTGTTCAATCAATTACTCTTTTTCTATCATTCAGTCTGTTTTTGCACTGTTGTTCGGTCGGGTGTCGCCTAACGGACGAGGCTTGGCGGTCGGGCGATTGGCGAAACGCAGTCCTGTCAATTGAGGCGAAAAGCAGAGCTGGTGGATAAACTCCAAAATCCAACTTTTGCGAGCCTGACGCAAAACTGGCTGTTAGACGCTGTGGAATCATTTAAAGTCAATTACTTTTTATTTTAAATAAGGCTCAATCCTTTTATTTGCTAGTTCTATATATTCTTCGGAAATTTCATAGCCGACAAATTTTCTATTTGATTTTAGAGCCGAAATGGCAGTTGTTCCGCTACCTATAAATGGGTCTAAGATAATATCATCTTTATATGATAAAAGCTGTATTAGACGATAAGGTAGTTCTTCAGGAAATGGTGCAGGGTGTCCAATTCTTCTTGCACTTTCTGCGTTCATTGTCCAAATAGATTTGGTCCATTCCATAAACTGTTCTTTTATAATAGTGTTTTCTTTCCCTTTTCTTTCACGCTTATAGTCTCCTTTTGAGAACACTAATATATATTCGTGTATATCTCGTAAAGTCGGATTTGAAGCACTCATCCAACTCCCCCAAGCTGTTGATGGACTGGCACTTGCTGCTTTATTCCAAATAATTTCTCCCCGCATATTAAACCCAATATCAATCATCATTTTTGAAATGTAATCAGAAAGAGGGATGTAGGGTTTTCTTCCAAGATTTGCAACATTTACACAAGCTCTTCCGCCGTTAACTAAAACTCTGTAAGTTTCATTAAAAGCGTTTTTTAATAATTCTAAATATTCTTTTAAAGATAAATTTTCATCATATTCTTTAGAAACATTGTAAGGTGGGGAAGTTACCATTAGATGAACAGAACTATCCGGAATTTCCTTCATATCAATAGCTGTACCTAATATTATTTTATTAAGAAAGTTTTGGGGAAAATCATTTTCTTTTTTAGACACAATTTTTTTATTTCCTAATTCTTTATAAAGTTTAGTATCATAAAATTTTGAGCTATCGTGATTTATTCTTCCACTCGTACCAAATGCACTTGTTTCTGTTCCTTTATTTAAATTCATATTATTCTTGAATTAACTGTAAAAATTTTTCTGCTCTCGCTATATCAGATTGTTCGTTATTGGAAATATGAATTATTTTTCCAAGTTTTTGTTTAGAAATCATTGAAGAAAAATAATTCATTTCAGAATTGACCAATCCATTACAAATTGCACGTAATTCATTTTCATTTGAAAAGGTTTGAAAACCTTTCTCTTTTGTGGATGAAATAAAGTCAGAATTAGTAGGGTTTGGGCACAATGACCAAACCCCTTGAATAACGCCTGACTTTCTAAGAAAATCCACTTTCTCTTTATAACTATCAGTAATAGGTGTGTTGCCTAAAATTATAATGGGTATTTTTGTAGATGCTTTGCCTGATACTCTGATATTTATTGATTTCCCAATTGCTTTTAGCATTGAATCTGAACGAAGCAATCCAGGATTTCCTTTATGTTCTTTGTAATCTCCAATAAGTTTAATTTGGTCAGGGACAATAAATTGATAGTTCGAAACAATACTCATCTTAATTTCAAAGATGATCTTAATGTTTTCAGCTTTTTGATTTGTTTTGTTTGTTGTACAAAAAGCCAAGTCTGCACTAGAACGCTTGGGAAGCCCCAATTCTTCACAAACCACACTATTTACGGCATATAGACCTAATTCTCGAGAAATTGAGTCAAAAACTGTTTTACTCCATTTTTCAGTATATTGTCCTATTAAGGAATTTCTACTTTGTAAGGTTTGTCCTTCTGCATCCATTCCTTTAGGAACATAAGCGAAATAACCGTCTTTAAGATTGTAAAACAGCTGTTCTGTTGAAGCAAAATTTTTCAATGCTTCTTGGAAAAAATTTATTTCTGTATCTGTTGTCCAAAGTGCCATATTCTAGTATAAAATAATGTTTTCAAATATAGTCAAAAATATCGATAAGGGCGTTGATACTCCATAGCTCCTAACCTTTGAACAGCTTTGCGTTCGGGCGGGAATTTTCGATTGAAAATTCCAAGCGAGCGACAAAACCTAAATTTACAACAAAGTTTTAAAACGAAAAACTTCAACCCGCCTGACGCAAAACCCGTGTTATGGATAGTTATTTTCTTTTACATTTTGTCATAAATAGGTCTTGGTAAATGTTTAAGAATAGAAGCTATGAATCTCCAACGTTTTGTTACATATGCTACTTTCTTCTTTCTATTAATTGCACTGAAAATTTGGCGAGATGCTTTTTCAACAGGAGCAACCCAAAATAAACCATCTCCTTTTGCCATTTCTGTATTTACAAATCCTGGTCTGATGTCCGTTACACTAATATCAGAATTAAGTTTTTTAGCTTTCTGTCTTAATCCCTCTAAATAATTCATCTGAAACGATTTTGTAGCATTGTATGCAGGTGCATGTCTGCTTCCACGTAACCCGCCAACAGAACTAATTGCAACTAAATGACCAGACTTTTGTTTTTCAAAAAGGTTAAATGCCCAGTTCGTGATGCAAGTAAATCCTAATACATTGGTATTAATCGTTCTTTTTTCAATTTCAAAGTCCAAGTTTTCATTTATATCTCCAATTCCCGAACTTAATATTAGTAAATCAAGCCCACCAATCTCTTTTGTCAGTTCATTTAAGCTTTTTTCTGTCTGTTTTAAATCTGTTATGTCTACTGTTTTGATAAAATAAGAGTTGGGATTTTCAGTTTTTAATTCGTTGAGAAGTTCTGTCCGCCTTCCTGTAATTCCAACAATGTAATTATTTTCAGATAGTAACTTTGCAAGTTCTCTTCCTATACCTGATGTTGCTCCAATAATTATGGCTTTCTTACTCTTTTCCAAGTTTTATATTTTATTTCCGTGTTTACTTACAATGACCGATAACTTGATGATGGGTGCTCGATAATGGGCATCCTATTTTTAGTTTTTTCGTCCTACTCATTTGGCTTTTCGGTTTCGTCCCGTTTTCAAATGGCTTCTGGTTTCTGTTTTCTGGGTGTTGCCCGTAAACTTGCCTACACGATGTTGGGCAATGTTTATTTATTATCCAATTTTATTTTTATACTAACTGCTATAACAAGCATGCTCAAGTTCAGTAATAGAGCAATCCAGGCAAATGGGTTATCAAACATATATATTATTGACAATATCCCACTAACCGCAAGAAAGAATCCAATCACCATAATGGTTGAATTTAAAAATACAAATTGCTCGACCTTTTTAAGTAGCATAATAAGAACAACTCCGGATAAGATAAACGAAGTACCGCATATTAAACTCATATAAATCATTGCTTTAAAGTCATCCGGATTTAAACAATCAAGTCCATTTTTTATCAATGGAGTAAATGTTGCAATGCCATGTACAATTCCTAATATTAAAATTGCAATAGCAAAAATTTTACCAAGAGAAATCAGTCTGTTAATTTTCATTTGCATATTGTTTTAAAAGTAATTTTATTATTATCCGATGAAATGGTTTTACAGGAAGAAAATATAGCCGCCCGAAAAAATTGTTGAATTGAACAATTGTAGATAAATATATTGTGCTGCATGCTGCATCTTTCTCTACCATAACAGATGTTCTGAAATTTAAGTGCTTGTCATTCTCTGCCATAATAATTTCGTTTTTATTTCGATCTAATACAGTAAAATACCCTACTTTGTTGCCTACTGAATAGTGTGGTTCAATTAGATTGTCATTTTTCCCACCAGTTTTCAGTCTAAATACTTTAACTATAATATTTCTGAGTTTCATTAAATTATCCACCCATTTTGGAGGCTTAAAGATATCTGTGGTTATTTTGTCGACAGAATAATCATTTGATGATATCTGAATTTTATAGGTATCACAATAGTCAATTTTTCCAAAACCATTTAAAATTAAGGAGTTTTTAGGAATCCGGTCAAGTTTAATTGCTTTTTTCATAGTCGTTTATGTCTTTTAATTATTGCCTAACATTATTTTATTTATGCTAATTTTGTTTATAATGTGTGGTAGCACACAAATATACGCAATAATATAAAAAAATGACAATTATGCTTTATTATTATATCCTACTTGCCGATGCAGAATTTATCGAAGATGTTTTTTAAGATTGAGTCGGAACTTACTTCGCCAATAATGTCGGATAGATGAAAAATAGCCTCGCGAATATCTTGACTCAGAAAATCTGCCGATAGGTTTTGTGGAATTCCCTGTTGAACGCGGCGAATAGAAGAGAGAGCCTCTTTAAGTGCCTGGTAATGACGAATATTAGTTACAACAACACTACTACTATCTATTGCAGGAATGTTTGCAGCTTTAATTAGCATATTTTGGAGGCCATCTATATTTATATGTTTTTTGGCTGATATATAGATATCAGTATCTGAAATATTGGGTGGTATACTGTTAAGTTTATCGCTTTTGTTATAAACTCTGATTAGATGTTTCCCTTTACAGAGTGGTATTATAGTAGATTCTAAAGAGTTTGCCTCTTGTGGTGGAGCAGAGGAGTCAATAACCCATAGTACTATATCGGCCTCTTCTATTTTACGGTAGGAACGTGCAATTCCTATAGACTCTACTACATCAGACGTTTCTCTTAGACCGGCGGTATCGATAAAACGGAATAGAATTCCACCAATTATAATTGTATCTTCTATACTATCGCGAGTGGTTCCCTGAATATCGCTTACAATTGCCTTGTCATCTTTGAGAAGAAGGTTGAGCAGTGTGCTTTTACCGGTATTGGTTTGCCCTATAATTACTACCGGAATGCCATTTTTGATAGCATTGGCGGTTTGAAAGGAGTCTACTAAATCTGAAATAATCTTTTCTAATTTATCTGCCAAATCAAGAAGCTCTTTGCGGTCGGCAAAATCTAAATCTTCCTCGCTAAAATCTAGTTCAAGCTCTATTAGAGTGGAGAAATTAAGGAGTTGTTCTCTAAGATCTTTTAGCTGCCGGCTAAAGTGCCCTCTCATTTGATTTAAGGCCAATCTGTGTGAGCCGGCCGATGTTGAAGCTATAAGATCGGCTACAGCCTCGGCCTGACTAAGATCAATCTTGCCATTTAAAAATGCTCTCTGAGTGTACTCTCCCGGTCCTGCTTGGCGGCAACCGGAATCAATCAATGCCTGTAAAATTTGTTGGGCAATATATGTAGAACCATGACAAGAGATCTCTACAGAATCTTGACCCGTGTAAGATATTGGTGCTCTGAATAGAGTAACAAGAGTTTGGTCTATAAGCTCTCCATCGATACTGAAAAAATTGCCAAAAGTAACACTATTGGCATCTAACTCGCCAAATGGCTTGCCTTTTTTAGGTAAAAAAAGTTTACCGGTTATGCTAATTGCTTCCGGACCCGAAACACGTATAATGCATAGGGCTCCTCCCATAGAGGTAGCGATAGCACAAATTGTGTCGTTGTTGAGAATCATCTGCAGTGGTTTTTTTTAAATACGATCCAACACTTTCAAAATAAGTTTTTTCATCAAACTTTTATAGTCTGTATCCATCTCTTTGGCATAACGGTTAGCTATAACAAGGCATACTGTCATGGCTTTGTGTCCTAAAAGATGTGATAGCCCCGCTAGAGCCGAGCTCTCCATTTCAAAATTGGTAATTTTATAATTTTCATATTCGAACTGCTCAATTTTTTCGTTCTGTTTTGGGTCGGATAGGGGAATACGTAGAACTCGCCCTTGAGGTCCATAAAAACCGCCGCATGAGATAGTAACTCCGCTAATCATATCGGTATCGTTTGCCATGATTCTTTTGAACAGTTCTGAATCTGAGTCTATAACATAGGGCGATGTATGAAGAGATGACCAATTCATATGTCTTTTAAAGGCACTTTCAAACTCTGTATCACAGATCTCGTTACGTTTGTGATAAAAGTTCAGCAGCCCGTCAAAACCGATGCTCTTTACGGAGCAGATATAGGTGCCAAGCGGGATATAGGGTTGTAAGCCACCGCAAGTACCTATCCTGACAAACTGAAGCTGGCGTAATCTCTCTTTTTGCTTTCTGGTTGAAAAATCGATATTTGCCAGTGCATCAAGTTCGTTTAGTACTATATCTATATTGTCGCAACCAATTCCGGTTGCTTGTACTGTTATTCTTTTTCCTTTGTAACTGCCGGTAACAGTATTGAATTCGCGGTTGCTTACCCGACACTCTATGTTGTCCAAGAAACTTGCTACTGTTTTAACCCTATCAGGATCGCCAACAAGAATTACTCTGTCGGCCAATTGTTCCGGTTTAAGATGAAGGTGGAAAATGGAGCCATCGTTGTTGATAATAAGCTCTGATGGGGGAATTTCTCTTCTATTCATATCTTATTTTTTATTGAGAGAAATATAAAAGTTCGGTGTTTCTAATATCAATTTCCATATCGATCACCTGTTTTTCCATTGTCTCAACCTGTTTTTCAAGAATTAGAAGCTCTTCTCTAATGTTCTCTTTTACACTATTGGGACTATTACTATATTTTTCTCGCATCTGATCAAGCCTCTCCGATTCGTTTAATAGCATTTTCTTTAAATCTCTCCACTTTACAAAAAGAGAGCGTGCATCATCACTTTGAAACTGTTCTATTCGGTGATAATCGTTTAAATCGTCAATAACGAACAAAAAATCGTCTTGGTTCTCTTTTTTGTTATGCTGATACATAAGTAACGCTAATCTCTGTTTTGCGGAGCGCACGGCATCAACATCGGTTTGGGTCTCCTCTATAGATATAAGTTTTGATGCGCGATGAATAGCAGCGGTGTCGCCTCCCTCGTATTTGTAAGATACTCTTGATCTGTTAGGGATAAATGTGTAAATACAGACAAAACCCTCCGGCTGATTGCGGTCTGTGGCAAACCATCCCAGGTTATTTACCTCGTCTATAACATACAAATAGTCGTTAGCCGGAGAATTAAAAGGCATTCCGATATTGTCGGGAATCATATATCGTCCGGTGTATGAGTTGAGGCGACTGGCATATATATCATACCCCCCCAGCGATCCATTACCATTGTAAGAGTAGTATATGGTTATTCCATCATTCTCAACAAAAGGGAAACGACTATTTCCACTATTTTCAAGACCTATAAGGGGCCTCTCGTCTTCCCATCGGTTAAAAACTTTAACTCTTTGAAATAACTTAAAATGTCCATTTTGATCTTTTCGGCTAAAAAACAGGCTGGTCCCGGTTTCGGGTAGAAAAACATCGCCTATAATATCCTCTTCAAAAAAATTAGAGTAGGTATCTATACTACCTGTTTCTTTACCTATAAGATAATTCTTAAAAAACTCTTGCTCACTTACAATCAAACTATCAATAAAGCATACAACTTCTGTATTTTTTATCATTCTGAATAATAGTTTAAGACTATCTATTTTTGTACTGTATTGAGCCTCCAAAACCTTATCGGTATGATCTTTATCTTGACTAGTCTTTAAAACAAACTCTTCATAATGGGCTATAGTCTCGCTGTAGAGCTCTTTACTTAAATAATAGTCCCCAAGATAACGATAAGCCTTTATTATAGATTTGTTTGCTGCTTTTATAAGATAGGGCACAGATTCATCGGCTGAGCCGGTCTCTAAACAGCATACACCGTACCAAAAATTTCTGCTGGCATCTTCAGGCTTCTGTTTTAGATATTTAAGCATAATAGGCTTGGCTTTTTCATAATCGCCCTGAAGAAAATAGTCTCTTCCCTGCTGCAATGTTTGCGCAGTAGTTAGAGAACCTGTTCCTATGAATAGGCTGATAAAAATAACCACTCTTATTTTCATGTTTAAATATTTTGCTTTGTCAATAATAGACAAAAAAATTACTCTTCTGAAATCTGTTTATGCATTGCTGCTGCAGCACGGCGTCCGTCGCCCATGGCCAGAATAACAGTAGCTCCACCCCTTACAATATCGCCACCGGCAAAGATGGTTGGAATAGAGGAGCGCATAGAGTCGTTTACGGCAATAGTGTTTTTACGTCCAAGTTCCAATCCTTTGATAGATGTGGGAACAATAGGATTGGGAGATACTCCGACAGCTACAATTACCATATCAACATTTATTGTCTCTGTGGCTCCGGGAATCTCTACAGGGCTTCTTCTTCCACTGGAATCGGGTTCGCCAAGGGTCATTTTTTGTAGAATAGCCTGTTTAACGCGTCCCAACTCATCGCCAATATATTCAATGGGATTATGAAGATTCATAAACTCCACACCCTCCTCTTTAGCATGTTTTACCTCTTCTATACGGGCAGGCATCTCCTCTTCTGAACGCCTGTACACAATCATAGCTCGTTCTGCTCCAAGGCGAAGTGCGGTACGTACAGAGTCCATAGCAGTATTTCCACCACCAACCACCATTACATTTTTTCCAAAAAAGACCGGAGTATCCGACTCTTTGTTTGAAGCATCCATAAGGTTTACTCTGGTAAGATACTCATTCGACGAGAGAATATTAATAAGATTTTCGCCGGGAATATTCATAAAATTGGGAAGACCTGCACCGGAACCCACAAAAATGCCTTTAAAATTATCCTTTTCAAGATCTTCAATTTGTAAAGTTTTGCCAATAACGCAGTTTTTTATAAACTTGACACCCATCTTGCTAAGATTCTCAATCTCTACATCTACAATAATATTTGGTAGGCGGAATTCGGGTATTCCATATTTAAGTACACCTCCAATCTCATGGAGAGCCTCGAATACAGTAACATCATATCCAAATTTTGCCATATCGCCGGCAAAAGAGAGTCCAGAAGGGCCGGAACCTATAACAGCTATTTTTTTCCCGTTAGCGGCAGCCACTTTTGGAACAGAGATGTTTCCGCTTGTGCGTTCGTAATCGGCAGCGAAACGTTCTAAATAACCTATAGCAACCGGTTTTTTACCCATTTTTATATGTATACATCTAGCCTCGCACTGTTTTTCTTGAGGACATACACGTCCGCAAACTGCAGGTAGGGCACTTGTGTCTTTAAGTACTCTGGCGGCAGCAGAAAAATTACCTCGCTCAATATTTTTAATAAAAGATGGTATGTTAATGCTTACAGGACATCCCTCTACACAGGTGGGATTGAGACAGTCTATGCAGCGTTTTGCTTCAAGCAGTGCCTGGCTCTCTTCAAGACCTTGGTTAACCTCTTTGTGCATTCTTTTTCTACGATACTCTGCAGGGAGTTCCGGCATAATACAACGCTCTATACTGGTTCTCTCTTTTGCTTTCATACTATTTCTCAAATCCACACGCCAAGCTGCTCCACGGTCTATTAAAACCTCTATTGAATCCGGATCTCTATCCTCTTGGCTCTTTATAGCGGGTGTTTTGTCTGTTTTAACGCTCTTTGTTACAGGATGGTTGAGTTTTTCCATCTCTTTTATCTCTGTCTCTCTATAAGCGCCAAGCCTTTTAAGCATTTCGTCAAAATCAACTTTATGGCCATCAAATTCCGGACCGTCTACACATACGAATCTGGTTTTTCCATCTACTGTTACCCGACATGCACCACACATACCGGTTCCGTCTACCATTATTGTGTTAAGAGAGACATCGGTTGGTATGTTATATTTTTTGGTGAGCAGACAGGAAAACTTCATCATTATGGCGGGGCCAATAGCAAAGCATTTATCAACTTTCTCTCTTAAAATAACCTCTTCTATTCCGTTTGTGACCAGACCTTTTTTTCCGTAAGAGCCATCGTCGGTCATTATTATGGTGTCGTCTGAATATTCGCGTATCTCTTTTTCTAACATTATTAACTCTTTATTACGGCCGGCAAGAACAGATATAACCCTGTTTCCAGCCTCTTTAAGAGCTTTGACAATAGGTAAAAGAGGTGCTATTCCAACGCCACCTCCGGCACAGATTACCGTACCAAAATTTTCTATATTAGTGGCTTGTCCCAGTGGCCCAACAAGATCAGTAATTTCATCTCCCACCTCCATTTTGCAAAGACGGGCCGAAGTAAGACCTAAGCTCTGAACAACTAGCGTTATAGTACCTTTTACCAGATCAGAATCTACTATAGTAAGAGGAATACGTTCACCTTTTTCGCCTATCTTAATAATAACGAAATTCCCCGCTTTACGTGATTTGGCTATGAGAGGAGCTTCAATCTCGAATTTACATACGTTTTCTGAAAATTGCGTTTTCGATATAATCTTGTTCATTATGCGATGGTTTGTAATTTCTGCTACATTTTATTAAAGTCGCAAAGTTATAAAAATATCCCCTTTTTTGATAACTTTTTCTTATAATTAGCCTGTAGTAAAATATCATTATTTGTTTGCAACCTTTACTATCATTGACTATTTTTGTAATAAGTAAGAGGTGTTTTTTGTTTAATTTATTTTAGAACAATGAGCTATTTGCGTTTCGATAAGACTTTTATGACCAATCTTGAGGAATCTATTTCGCGAGAGATTCTTAGGACTAACCGTTCCGGAGCTTACCACTGTACAACCATAGTTGAATGTAACACTAGAAAATATCATGGTTTGCTGGTAATTCCGGTTCCGGAGATTGATAATGAACATCATGTTCTTTTGTCATCACTAGAGGAGACTGTAATACAGCATGGAGCCGAATTTGAGCTGGGCCTTCATCAGTATTGGGGCAATAATTTCAATCCTAAAGGTCATAAATATATTCGCGAATTTGATTGTGCTAAAATACCAACAACCATATATAGGGTAGGGGGCGTATTGCTTAAAAAAGAGAAAATTTTTGAACATAACGAGAGTCGAATACTGATTCAATATACATTACTAGAAGCTCATTCGCCAACAAAACTTAGGTTGATGCCATTTTTGGCTTTTCGCAGCGTAAAGCAGTTTACTCACGAAAATTCTGAGGCAAGTAGGGATTATGAGATTGTAGAGAATGGAATAAAGACCAGAATGTATCCGGGATACCCTGAGCTCTATATGCAGCTTAGTAAACCAGCCCAATTTGTGTTTAATCCCAGTTGGTATTATAAATTTGAGTATTATAAAGAGTTAGAGAGGGGATATGAGGGTTATGAAGATCTTTATGAACCGGGATATTTTGAGTTAGATATAAAAAAGGGGGAGCGTGTGATTTTTTCTGCCGGCATATCAGAGGTGAAAACAGGGGGATTAAAACGTCTCTTTACAAAGGAATCTTCATTGCGAACACCTCGCGATAATTTTTACAACTGTCTTAAAAATTCTGCTCATCAATTTCACAATAAACAGGGCAAGTGCCACTATATTTTAGCCGGTTATCCATGGTTTAAATGTAGAGCGAGAGATATGTTTATCTCTCTTCCGGGATTAACATTGGCCATAGGTGAGAATTCGGAGTTTGAATCTGCCATCTCTTTTGCTAAAGAGGCCGTTCGTAACTATATTAACGGAAAAGATGTGAGATGCGATATTTATGAACTTGATCATCCTGATGTTTTACTGTGGGCTATATGGTCTGTTCAACAGTACGCTAACATGGTGTCAAGAGAGAGGGCTTGGAGTTTGTATGGCGATTTTTTAGTAGAAATAATAGACTATTTACGACATAATCGTCATGAGAATTTTTTTCTTCACTCAAATGGATTGGTCCATATAAATGGTGCAAAGCGTGCCGAAACATGGATGAATTCTACAGTAGATGGTCGTCCTGTTGTACCTAGAACCGGTTATGTGGTAGAGATAAATGCGCTTTGGTATAACGCATTAATGTTTATATCGGGTATTGCCGGTGAAAACGGTAATAAGGATTTGTCCTTAAAACTGGAAAAGATAGCATCTACTGCAGCTACATGGTTTGTTAAAGTTTTTCTTAATGAACATGGTTATCTTTTTGATTACGTGAATGGCAAACAGCCGGATTGGAGTGTTAGGCCGAATATGATATTTGCCGCTGCTTTAGATTACTCTCCTTTAGATTTGAAACAGAAAAAAAAGATAGTAGATATAGTAACAAAAGAGCTGCTTACTCCAAAGGGTCTTAGGTCGCTAAGCCCTAAGAGTTTGGGTTACAATCCCAATTATATAGGAACTCAGAGAATGAGAGATATGGCATACCATCAAGGAACGGCTTGGCCATGGTTAGCCGGTTTCTATTTTGAGGCATACTTGAAAGTATTTAAAAGCAGTGGCCTCTCTTTTGTGAATCGCCAAATGATAGGATATGAAGATGAGATGACATTGCATTGTATCAGTTCGCTTTCAGAACTATATGATGGAAATCCTCCTTTTAAAGGTAGAGGAGCGGTCTCTTTTGCAATGAATGTAGCCGAGATTTTGAGAGCCCTAAAAATAATTAATGAATATGAAGCTGAATAGAGCCATGAACGTATTGATGTTTGGATGGGAATTTCCACCCCATATATTGGGCGGCCTTGGCACTGCTAGTTACGGGTTGACCAAAGGGTTGGCAGCTCAGGAAGATACAAATATAGTATTTTGCATTCCAAAACCTTGGGGCGACGAGGATCAGAGTTTTTTAAAAATAGTGGGGATGAATACCGTTCCTATTGTATATAGATCTCCGGAATCTGTAGATATTACAACTCGTTATCCATGGATGGATGCTAAAGACTATTTTGCCTTTAGAGATAAAATTTATGCTGATTTTCGCTATCTTAATACAGACGATTTTGGTTGCCTGGAATTTTCTGGAAGCTATCCCTCAAATATTCTTGAGGAGATAAATAACTATTCAATAGTAGCGGGCGTAGTGGCTCGGAAAGAGAATTTTGATATAATACACTCGCATGACTGGTTAACCTATCCTGCCGGTATTCATGCCAAACAGGTAAGCGGTAAATCACTGGTAATTCATGTTCATGCTACAGATTTTGATAGGAGTAGGGGAAGTGTAAACCCTACTGTGTACTCTATTGAAAAGAATGGAATGGATCATGCCGACCATATAATGTGCGTGAGTGAACTAACCCGGCAGACGGTAATAAGTAAATATCACCAGGATCCTAGAAAAGTTTCCACCATGCATAATGCGGTTGAACCTCTATCTCGTGAAATTTTAGATATTGTATCTAGAAAAAAAGAGAAAGAGAAGGTAATTACCTTTCTTGGTAGAATTACTATGCAGAAAGGACCGGAATACTTTGTAGAGGCTGCTGCCATGGTTCTTAAACGCACCAATAATATACGTTTTTGTATGGCGGGTAGTGGTGATATGATGAAAGATATGATAAAACTGGTTGCAGAGCGGGGAATAGCTGAGCGTTTCCATTTTCCCGGCTTTATGAAAGGTAATCAGGTTTACGAGTGCTTAAAAGCGAGCGATGTCTATATTATGCCATCTGTTTCTGAACCTTTTGGTATCTCTCCTTTAGAAGCCATGCAATGCGAGGTGCCAACAATTATTTCAAAGCAATCGGGTTGTGCAGAGATTCTGGAAAAATGTATAAAGGTGGATTATTGGGATATACATGCTATATCGGATTATATCTATTCTATTTGTTATAATCAATCACTTTATGAATATCTTAAAGTGGAGGGCAAAAAAGAGGTTGACTCAATTACCTGGAGCAAGGTTGGGAAGAAAGTACTTGCCCGATATAAAAAGCTTATATCCTGATAGTATGGTCTCTTAATTATTAACTGGCAGATTAAACTTTTAAATATGAAAACAATATGTCTTTATTTTGAGATTCATCAAATGGTACACCTTAAAAGGTACCGTTTTTTCGATATTGGCACAGATCATTACTATTACGATGACTATGCGAACGAGACAACTATAGAGCATGTAACAGCTAACTCTTATATTCCGGCTCTTAAGACACTTATAAAGATGGTTAAATCCAGTAACGGTTATTTTAAAGTGGCTTTATCAATATCCGGAGTGGGTATAGAACAATTGGAGCGTTACTCACCTGCAGTAATTGATCTGATGCATGAGTTAAATGCTACCGGATGTTGTGAGTTTTTAGCAGAGCCCTATTCTCATGGCCTCTCATCGCTGGCTCTGAATGGTGAGGATGGGTTTCGTGATGAGACGCTAAGATTATCGGACAAAATATTTCAACTTTTCGGACAAAAACCCACTGTGTTTAGAAATTCCGGTCTAATTTATAATGATGATATTGGATTGAGTGTGGCTAAAATGGGCTTTAAGGGCATTTTAACAGAGGGGGCACAACATATTTTAGGCTGGAAGAGTCCGCACTATCTATACCATAGCAATGCCAATCCGGAATTAAAACTGTTGCTTCGTGATATAAAATTTTCTGACGATATCAGTTTAAGATTTTCTAACCCCTCTTGGGAGTCATATCCGCTTTTGTGCGATACCTATATGGATTGGATAGCTGATCTGCCCAAAGAAGAACAGGTTGTGAACATATTTATGGATTTGGATGCTCTTGGAATTTACCAGCCATTAAGTTCCAATATTCTTGAATTTTTTAAAGTTATGCCTGAATGTGCTAAAAAAAGAGAGATAACATTTTCTACTCCTTCACAGATAATAGCAGAAAAAAAATCGATAGCCTCGCTCGAAATACCTTATGCTATCTCTTGGGCCGACGAGGAGCGTGATGTGAGTTGTTGGCTAGGTAATGTTATGCAGAGAGAGGCTTTTAGTAAATTATATTCTATAGGCGAGAGAGTAAGGTTGTCTAATGATAAACATATAAAACAGGATTGGGACTACTTACAGGCAAGCAATTATTTTCGCTTTATGACAACAAAGCAGAATAGTGTAACAACGGACAGAGGAATATATGAATCGCCATACGATGCATTTACAAATTACATGAATGTATTGGGCGATTTTTTTAACCGAGTGCTTCGGACTTTGCCTTCTGATATGGATGTTGAAGAGTTGAATGCTCTACAAACAACTATTCAGAATCAGGATAAAAAAATACAGTCTCTTGAAAGGCATATATCCCGATTAAAAGCTACAAAAACAGTATCTAAACCTATAGCCACCGAAAAGGGGAAAAAGGGGAAGAAAAAGAAATAGATAGAAAAAATCGGGTTTGTTATAGTGTTGAATAGATGGTTTTTATAACTATCTTTTTACCCTGCTTTCCTCCTTGTAGTTTTACACTGCCCAGTCTTAGATCTAGAGAAAAATTGACAATATTGTCGTTGGCATCCTTTGTGGTTAGTACAGGCACTAGCATAACTTTATCCCAGTCGGGATTTGATGCAGCGTATGCAGCATGGCCGATAGTGTCGTTTAACAGGCCTTTTTCAATCAACCACTGTTCTCTCTCTTCCACACAGGTCCTTATAAGCCTAGATATGTTACTGAACGTATATTGGTTATATTCAGAAGTGAAAGATGTAAAATAAGAGGTTACATTATTGAGTGAGATATTTTTATCAAAAAAATCCAAGGTTTCTGATTTTCTAAGCATCAGAATTGTTTTGGGAATTTTGAACTCGTATGTTTCGGTATAAGTATTTATTCTGTTAAAAGAGATAGTAGCTAAATTAAGAATTTTATTCGGTTGAATAATATCGTCTATAGGAAGCGTTACCTCTGTAAGGATACCGTAGGGGGTTTTTAGATAAGTACAGGTGGAGTCGGCAATTAATGGCTCAAGACCGTGATTTATAAATCTGTTAATCTGCATAACCTCGCTGTTGCCGGAAAATTGTGCAACGGCCGATATTAGAGAGTCGGCACTTCCACTTGAACCAATCTCAAAATATTTGAAGTTTATGTCAAGTTCTGATCGGTCTATGTATAAGACGGTACCATCGCCCTGAACACATTTCAAATAAAAACCCTTGCATACGTTATTGATAAACTCAAGTGCATTGGCAAAATTACCCTTACCTTTAGGGTCTATATAGTATTTCTTAATAATGTTCTCAGCTATTGAATCGGGAAGAGAGATACATATATTGTTATAGTAGTTCTTTAGTTGTCTTATGGAGTCGCTTACCGAATAGTCAATAGGTGATACCATTACGCTTGCTAGTGGTTCTATGTTTTGGTCATAGTAGTTTGTGGGATCAATATCGGTGTAATATTTGGTACTCTCGTCTATAACTTTACTGAGAGGATAGACCTCTATTTTTAGAGAGTTCGAGTTGTCTCCGAAAAGCGAGGTGAAAAAAAGTCTTAACTCTGCCTTGAAAGGAGGCGTACCTGCTAATTTATCATAAACCCAGTCGGGAAATGTAAAAATATCAAGTCCGTACACAGAATCGGGGAATTCAAAATTTTCAATACAGTTGAATTGTGTCAGAAAATCAGTCTCCAGTATTGAACCGGTTTCCGGGTCTGTAAAACGTCCCAGATAACACTGACTAGTTCTGGCCAACAAAGAGTCATTAGCTTTTACTGAACTTGATTCAGCATAAAACAGATTGGATTCAATGTTAATTTTATCTTCCGGCGGTGTAATACTGCCGCCTAAAGAAGATGTGTCAGAATCGCAAGATATAAAAAACAAAAAAGCCGCAACAGAGAGAAAAAAATTATGTATTCTCATATGTAATTTTAGCTAAAACAACGAGTTATGAAAATAGAGATTTATAAAATTCATTTACGCTTTTTGGGCAATCACTTGATTCTTGGATGCTAAAAAACTTCTTGTTTTTAGATTTAACATGTTTTATAAGCTCTTCATTAACGTTCTGGGAATTTTGAATAATTCCGTCAGAAAAATCGATTGATTTTTTAAGAAGTGCACAGTAATCAATAGGAGTTGTAATCTCTCCAATATCCGAAATAGTCATATCTTTAGTAAGAAGTATTTCCGGATAATTTTCATTAAAACAGGAGCTAAAATTATCCTCGTATACAGAAAACACCACCTTAGAGTCGCGAAAAGCGGGTTCATCTTTATAGGCTGTTTTTACGTAGAGAGGAACAAGCGCTGATAGCCATCCGTGACAGTGGATAATATCCGGATTCCATCTAAGTTTTTTAACGGTTTCCAGTACACCTCTACCAAAGAAAATAGTTCTTTCGTCGTTATCGTCATACTCTTTACCCTCATCATCGCAAGTAAAAAGGCGATTCTGAAAATAGTCTTCGTTATCTATGAAATAGACCTGCATTCTTGCTGATTGCAGAGAGGCCACTTTAATAATTAAGGGGTGATCAGTATCGTCTATTATCATATTCATGCCCGATAGCCTGATTACCTCGTGTAACTGATTTCTACGTTCATTTATTGGACCCCATTTTGGCATAAAGGTTCTTATCTCGTGACCCAATTCTTGCATTGCTTGAGGAAGATTCCGACAAACATTCGACATTTCAGATTCATCTACAAATGGGAAAATTTGATCTGTGATGAATAGTATTTTTTTATCATTCATAGTCTAAAAAACTTCTATTTAATCAAAATAAAAAAAGGGCTATCCCTTTGCTCTATGATGCAAAGATAATAAAAAAAAAGCTGAAAAAGCCAAGTGATTTGCTGTTTTTTTTGATATCTGACAAATTATAACTTATTTTGCAACTCTTTTTTTTAAGTGCTTTTGAGCGTACAGAAAATGTGTTTGAAACAAATGAGAATAATTTACACAATCACAGAATTGAGGATGGCTTTAGATGCAGAGCGTCAAAACCATAAAAAAATAGGACTAGTGTCGACTATGGGAGCATTACACGAAGGGCATGCCTCTTTGGTGCGTAGAAGTGTGGCCGAAAATGATATTACTGTGGTAAGTATTTTTGTTAATCCAACCCAGTTTAATGATAAAAACGATCTGATTAACTACCCTCGTTCTTTACAGACCGACTGTAAAATATTAGAGAAAGAGGGGACTCATTATGTTTTTTCTCCTTCTGTAGAGGAGATGTATCCTGAGACTGATACTCGTCAGTTTGATTTTACTCCTTTAGATAAAGTAATGGAGGGCGCTTTCAGACCGGGACATTTTAACGGTGTAGCCCAGATAGTAAGTAAACTTTTTTATGTTGTTAATCCAGATAAAGCATATTTTGGAGAGAAAGATTTTCAACAATTGGCAATAATTCGTCTTATGGCCAATCAATTGAAAATGGGGATAGATATAGTAGGTTGTCCGATTGTTCGTAAGGAAGATGGTCTGGCTTTGAGCTCAAGAAACTCTCTTTTGACACAAAAAGAGAAAAAAATAGCTTCTAACATATCTAGAGCTTTGTTTAAAAGTCGTATCTTTGCAGCAGAAAATTCGTTAGAGGCAACAAAACAGTATGTATTGGACTCAGTAAACTCTGTTGAAGGCCTTTATATTGAATATTTTGAGATAGTTGAAGGGAGGACTTTGCAGCCTCTTAAAGAGTGGAAAGACTCAAATTTTATTGTTGGCTGCGTAGCGGCCTATTGTGGTAAAGTACGGCTTATTGATAACATTAAGTATAAGGAGTAATGCTTATTACTGTTTTAAAATCCAAGTTGCATAGAGTCAAAGTAACAGATGCCAATATAGATTATGTGGGCAGTATCACTATAGACGAGAACTGGATGGATGCCGCTGGAATAATTGAAGGTGAACAGGTACATGTTGTAGATATAAATAATGGTGCTCGCCTGGTAACTTATGTTATAAAGGGTGAAAGAGGTTCTAGGTGTATCTGTCTTAATGGAGCTGCCGCACGTTTAGTCTCTATAGGTGATAAAGTTATAATTATTGCTTATGCTCAGATGACTCCGGAAGAGGCTAAGAATTTTAAACCGACTGTGGTAATTCCCTAATTTTTCGCAGCCCTCTTAATCTTTAAAAACGATAAAAAAGGGAGTGATCTTTTAGACCACTCCCTCTTATACGTTGTAAAATTTTTTAATAAAGGAATCCGAGCAATACACCGGCAGCTACCGCTGAACCAATTACACCAGCCACATTTGGTCCCATTGCATGCATGAGAAGATAGTTGGTAGAATCGTATTGTAAACCTATATTATTTGAAATTCTGGCCGACATAGGTACAGCCGATACACCGGCATTACCTATAAGTGGATTCATTTTCTCATCTTTTTTAAGGAAAATGTTTAGAAATTTTACAAATAACACTCCAGAAGAGGTGGCTATAATGAAAGCCAGAGCACCCAGAAGGAATATTTTTAGTGTATCCCAACTAATGAATTCACTGGCCTGTGTAGAACATCCTACTGTGACACCTAGAAGAATTGTAACAACATCGGTCATAGGACCTTTAGCGGTATCGGCTAAACGTTTTGTAACTCCGCACTCTTTAAGTAGATTACCAAAGAAAAGCATACCTAAAAGAGGTAATCCGGAAGGGACGAGAAATGTAGTGAACAATAGTCCCACTATGGGGAATATTATTTTTTCTGTTTGTGATACATGTCTTGCCGGCTTCATTTTAATTAAACGCTCTTTTTTAGTTGTGAATAGTTTCATTATAGGAGGCTGAATAATAGGGACCAGAGCCATATAAGAGTATGCTGATACAGCAATAGCTCCCATAAGATTGGGTGCTAATTTCGAAGAGAGAAATATAGCAGTAGGTCCGTCAGCGCCGCCAATTATAGCTATA
The DNA here is from genome assembly GCA_035647375.1 of Bacteroidaceae bacterium. Taxonomy (GTDB): domain Bacteria; phylum Bacteroidota; class Bacteroidia; order Bacteroidales; family Bacteroidaceae; genus Colenecus. The sequence goes on along the minus strand of DASRNO010000058.1, from coordinate 7,823 downwards.
CCTGCAGCCTGATCGGTTTCAAAACCTAGCATTAATGCAATAATATAAGCACCAAAAATACCAAATTGCGCTGCAGCTCCAACAAGCATCATTTTTGGATTAGATATAAGTGCCGAAAAATCAGTCATAGCTCCTATCCCTAGAAATATCAATGGAGGATACCAACCAGCTTTAACTCCTTGATATAGTGTATTAAGTACAGATCCCTGTTCATATATTCCTATGTCAAGCCCGGCACTTTCGTTAAACGGTATATTGCCTAATATAATTCCGAAACCTATAGGTACCAATAACATAGGTTCCCAATCTTTTGCAATAGCAAGAGTTATAAACATAATACCTACCAGTATCATAATAATATGCCCTAGAGTAGCATTATAAATTCCTGTGTAAGTCCAGAAATCAGCAAAATTTTGTCCTATGAAGGAAAAAAACTCTCCCATAATTTAGTTGATGTCAATTAATGGCGCATTCTCAAGAACAGAATCGCCTTTGTTAACTAAAATAGCGGTTACTTTACCGCTTATATCCGAATTAATTACGTTCTCCATTTTCATAGCTTCAAGTATTACTACACAATCTCCTTTTTTGATAGTGTCGCCTACTTTTACTTTGATATCATTAATTACTCCCGGTAGTGGAGCTAAGACAGATCCGCCACTATTAACAGGCTTTTTGGTTGCTACAGGTTGTGTGGTGCGGCGAACAGGAGGTTTAGATTTGATTAAATCATCCCTGTTAATCTCCATTTCTACCGTATAATTTCTCCCATTTACATCTACTTTTGCAATGTTTCCTTCAATATCGCCCACGGTTACATTATAATCTTTACCGTTGATTTTGTATTTATACTCTTTCATTTTTATTTGTTGTGGAGGTTGAATTATCTTTTAAATCTTCTTAGCTCCGATAAACGCCATATAGATTCCTCTCTTTTAATAGTAAGCACGTCGCTTTCTTCGTCGTGAACTATAGAGAAATGTTGATGAAGAGCCATGGTTAAAGCAGCAATATCATCTTCGTCATCGCATTGCGATTTTTTAAAAGGTTGATTTATCGCTTTTGTGGCTTTTATCTGTTTTGTTTTGTCAAATAAGCCAATGCCTTTGCTTATGTACTTGAATCCGATATACAAAATTGCTAATGTTATAATTACAATAAGAATAGCTATTATTGTAATTGCAAATCCGAATCTATCCATACGTTTGAATTTCGAGACTTTACTCTCGCCCAAATCAATCGTATTTGTAACACCGGCAGTTACATTTTCAGCCCTAACTATGCGCCATACCGGCTCTTCTTTGTTGCTGTAGAATTTGGCGTATGAAGAGTTGGCAGCTAATGGAGGAACGGTTATAGAATCGATAATTGAAATTCCATCGGCATCGAATAGTGCTATCCAATTACTAGTAGAGTCGCTGAGTTGAAAATTTGTATGAAAAGTACCACGATTTGGTAATCCGTCGGTGAAGAATATAATATATTGTCGGGGAAGAATCTTTGTCTTTAAGTCCTCTTTCGGTATTTGATACATAAGCTTCATCCTTTCCGGAGCAGACATATCTTTTAAGACATCTCTGTTGTTGGTTATGAAACAACCTCTAATATCGGCATAAGCGAATGCCGTATTAAAAAACTCAATCCATCCACTTTTTTGTCCATACTGGTCTGTTATAGATTGAGTGTTATAAGACATAACTTCGTTTATCCTCAGATTTCTTCCGGTCTGACCGAACGATACGGCACAGAAACAAAAGAGCAGAAAACTAAATAATATTTTTTTCATCTTTAATTCCGCAATTTATAAGGGGATATTTCCATGTTTTTTAGCAGGGAGATCCTGTTTTTTTGTTTGTAACTCCGCCAATGCACGGATTATACGGAATCGGGTATTACGGGGCTCTATTACATCGTCAATATAGCCATATTTGGCTGCATTATATGGATTGGCAAATAGATCGGAATACTCCTTCTCTTTGTTTATCATGAATTCATCTGCAGCATTATCTGCCTCTTCTTGGCTTTTGCCGGCTGCTAATGCATTGTTGCGTATAGCATGGGCCTCTTTTGCGTGTAGTATTTCAACTGCGCCTGAGGCACCCATAACAGCAATTTCTGCGCTAGGCCAAGCGTAATTCATATCTCCTCTCAGTTGCTTACAGCACATAACTATATGAGATCCACCATAACTTTTACGTAGAGTGACTGTTATCTTTGGTACAGTAGCCTCGCCGTACGCATAAAGAAGTTTGGCTCCATGCATAATAACTCCATTATATTCCTGCCCTGTTCCCGGTAAGAAACCCGGAACATCAACAAGAGTAACTAGAGGGATATTGAAACAATCGCAAAAACGGACAAATCTGGCTCCCTTTCGAGATGAGTTGCTATCAAGAACTCCAGCCAGTTGGTTTGGTTGATTAGCCACTATACCAACACTTGCACCGTTAAAACGAGCAAAACCCACAATCAGACTCTTGGCAAAGTCGGTCTGAACCTCGAAAAATTCTCCGTTATCCACTATAGCTCCTATAACATCGTACATGTTGTAGGGTACATTTGGATTGTCGGGAACAATCTCGTTTAGAAGATCTTCTTTGCGATCTATAGGATCAAAGCACTCTATAACAGGAGTAAGTTCCATATTATTCTGTGGCAGATAGGAGAGAAGTTGTTTAATCATAGCTATACCCTCCTCTTCGGTCGAGGCGGTAAAATGAGTAACACCACTCTTAGTACTATGAATACTAGCACCACCAAGCTGCTCTAATGAAACATCTTCGCCTAATACAGTTTTAACAACTTTGGGACCTGTTAGGAACATGTAAGAGGTGTTTTCGGTCATTAAAACAAAATCTGTCAATGCAGGTGAGTAGACCGCTCCTCCGGCGCAAGGGCCAAATATTCCACTAATTTGTGGTATCACTCCAGATGCCATTATGTTACGTTGAAAAATTTCAGCGTAACCGGCTAAGGCGTTGATACCTTCTTGTATACGAGCTCCTCCGGAGTCGTTAAGGCCAATAACAGGAGCGCCAACCATCATAGCTTTGTCCATTATTTTACAAATTTTTAAGGCCAAAGTTTCGGATAGAGAGCCGGCATTAATAGTGAAGTCTTGTGCAAAAACATATACAAGCCTGCCGTTAATAGTGCCGTATCCGGTTACAACTCCATCTCCAAGATATTGTTTTTTTTCCATACCGAAGTTATGACAACGGTGTGTAACAAACATATCCATCTCCTCAAAACTACCGGCATCTAAAAGCATCTCAATACGTTCTCTTGCCGTGTATTTCCCTTTTTCATGCTGTTTGGCAATAGCTTTTTCGCCACCGCCCATTCGAGCCTGAGCACGTTTATTAACAAGCTCTTTAATTTTCTCTGTCTGAATAGTCATAAAATTGATATGTGATGATTAACCTTCGCAAAGTTCTGTTAAAACATCTGCTGTAGATTTTGGGTGTAGAAAAGCTATTTTCAATCCATCAGCTCCTTTGCGGGCACTCTTGTCTATTAATCTAATACCCTTTGATTCACATTCGGCCAACGCTTTGTTAACTCCATCTTTCACCGCAAAGGCAATATGATGCATACCACCCTTACCTTTATTGTTTTCAATAAATTTTGCTACTGTACTATCATCGCTTGTCGGTTCAAGCAACTCAATTTTAGTCTGTCCAACCTTTAAAAAAGCGGTTTTCACTTTTTGATCGGGCACCTCTTCAACTTTGTAACATTTTAATCCAAGCACATTTTCAAAGTAGGGTAGAACCTCTTCGATGCTTTTTACAGCAATGCCTAAATGTTCAATGTGAGAAATTTCCATTTTTTCTTAACTTTTTTTAAACCAAGTAATGTTTTGTTAGCTAAACTAACAATGAAATACGCTTGCAAAGGTACTTACTCTAAATCATATAAAAAAGTAAGAATGAGAAATTATTCTTTAATCAACAAGCAATAACTATTGCCATATTATTTTCCAAAATTGATTAGAATACGAAGATTTAATTGTCTTTTTGTCAGATAGTTAGGTACTGCATACTGAGTATTATCATAATCGGTCATCCAGAAGTATGAGTTAACATTGTTAATGTTAAACAAATTGAAACAGTCAATACCAAGCCACATATTTTTTATGCCGATGGATTTACTTTGTCCATATATGCTACTGTTGTTATAAATAAGATATGACATTCCTATATCTACCCTTTTATAGGCAGAAGAGTAGAAAACAAACTCTTCTCGTCCGCTATGTGTTGGACCAAAAGGCAATCCGTCAATAAATACACATCTAAGATTCATTTTCCATTTGTCGGTATTGGGAAAATAGTCTGTAAAGAATAGCGAAAAGCTATATCTCTGATCAGAAGGGCGCGGTATCCATTGCCCGGATATTTGCTCTTCTGTTTTCATTAGAGAAAAAGTTATCCACGAATCAACTCCTGGTACAAATTCGCCGAATAATTTAGTATCAATACCGGCGGCATATCCTTTGGCACAGTTTCTACCATAATAGACAATTCTCATATTGTCTATATTGTATGGTATTAGATTGTCAAGTCTTTTATAGTAGAGTTCAGTGGTAAATCTGAAAGGACGACCATTAACCTGAAAAGTGTAATCTCCTCCTATTGATAATTGAGCGGAACGTTGTGACTTGATGCCCTTATTCAGATTAATTGTAGCAACGCCATTAGTAAAAGTGGTATCTTTTATCTCTTTATAATAAGGAGACTGATAATATATACCTGCTGTAAGCCTAAAGGTAAAATTATCATTAAAATTTGGGACGAATCCGATTGTAATTCTAGGGCTTAAAATTAGCTCTCTATTCCAGCTCCAGTAAGATGATCTTAACCCTGCTGTAATAGACCATTCTCCCCGATAAGAGGAGCTTCTGTATCTGTCTTGAATATATGTTGAGTATCTGTTATTGTTAATGTTGTTATTTGATTTTAGAGAATAGACCATCGACAAAGGACCGTAAGATGTATAGGGAAGAGTGTATCCTGAAGAATCACGATTTTCCCATTCGCTTATTTTTTCGTTAATTGTCTCATATCTACTACTTACTCCCCATTTTAACTGATTAGAACCAAATTCATGGCTACCATTTACCGAAATTTCGGCTGTAGTGGAGTTTAGATAATTCCGTGCATGCTCCATATAACTGCCTATGCTAAACATTTGGGTATCATCTACATCGTCTAACCAATATTGACCACTTATGTCGAACGTTTCACTCTCAACACTATTGAAAATAGATGTGTTTAGGCTTATAGAATTATCTTTGTTTAACACTCTTTTTATAGATAAAGCTCCAAAAAGTGTACTGAAAAGATCTTTTTCCCAACCGTCAAAATAGACTTTGAATTTTTTTACATTTTTAATGGTACCAAAAGAGGTGTTACGATCTGAGGGGGTAAATCTATAGCTGTTTATGGCTATATTACCAATAAGTCCAATATTCCAATTAGGGTTTTGATCCCAATTAAAATAGACCTGATAATCAATAAAAGAGGGATCGTACTCTCCCTTTGTATCGAGAGTGCCAAGCAGATATCTGTTTGTTTTATATCTAAGACTGTTACTAAAACTGAGTTGTCCTACGGCTCCACCTGCATATAGATTGGCTCCAAGTAATCCTACAGAGGCTGAAGCCTCAAACTCTTTGGGTTTTCTGTAGACAATATCTAGAACGGACGACATTTTGTCGCCATATATTACATCGAATCCTCCCGCGGAAAAAGATATAGATTCTACCATATCAGGATTTACAAAGCTCAACCCCTCCTGCTGTCCGGCTCTTACAAGCAGAGGTCGAAAAACCTCTGTACCATTTACATATACGCTATTTTCGTCGTAATTTCCTCCCCTAACATTGTATTGGCTACTCAGTTCATTCCGAGAACTTACGCCGGGTTGAGTGGCCAACATTGATTCTATGGTTCCACCTGCAGCATCGGGTGTTAATCTGATATTTTGAAATTCAAATGTTTCATTACCACCCATACGTCTTCTTGTCTCTACTATAATAATATCCTGTAGTTCGAACTCATCGGAAGAGAGTGTAACTTTGAGCGAGACAGTGTCGGATGGATTGACTATTATTTGTTCAAATGGAATATGTCCTACCATTCTAAAAATTAGAGTAATGGTATCTCTGTAGTTTATATCCATTTTAAAAGATCCCGCCATATCGGCAACAGCACTTGTTAAAAGACTCTTTTCCATTACCGTGGCCATCTCGGCAGGTGCTCCTGTACGGAGTGTTATTGTTCCGAATATGTGTACATTTTTGGCCACAGACGGCACAATTACTATAGCCGAGAGCAAACAAAATAGAACTCTTTTATGTAGAAGCCTAAGCAAAGCTATTTATTTTTCAATTACGCTAATGTAACGTGAAAAGCTCTTTAAACGTATGCTTGAAGAGATATTTTTTCATTATCTTCGCATTTATAATCAAGGTAAATATGGGTAATTTCATCGAATTGATAAAAAAAAGACGCAGTATGCGTAAGTTCACAACACAGCCTCTATCGCAAGATGATGTGTACACACTCTTAAAAGCAGCTTTAATGTCGCCCACGTCAAAGAGAACAAACTCTTGGCAGTTTGTTGTGGTTGACGACAAGGAGATATTAATCAGATTGTCTGAGTGTAAAGCGAATGGAGCTGCTTTCGTAGCTGAATCTCCTCTTGCTGTAGTGGTTTTTGGTGAACCTGGAAGAACAGATGCATGGGTAGAAGATACATCTATAGCCTCTATAATGATGCAGCTGCAAGCAGAGGATTTAGGCATAGGTAGTTGCTGGGTACAAGTGCGTAACCGTTTTGCATCAGATGGTACACCTGCGTCAGATATAATAAGAGAGTTGCTCAATGTTCCCCATAAGTATGAGCCTTTGTCTATTATTGCATTTGGACATAAAGGGATGGAACGCAAACCGTTTAATGAAGAAAATCTTCAGTGGGAACAGGTACATATTAACAGGTTTTTGGAAAAGACAGATCCACAGGAGTAGTTATGAGAGTGGTTCTTGTAGGTGCGGGAAATGTGGGTACAAGGCTCTCCGAAGCGTTGCTATCTGCTGGTCACTCCATTCTTGCGGTATATAGCCGTACTGAGTTGTCGGCGCGTACGTTAGCTGAGAATCTGAATGTTCCCTATACAACACTGCTTGAACAATTGCCTTGTGATGCAGATCTCTATATAGCGGCATTGAAAGACGATGCACTTGTGCATCTATCCAAAGAGATAGTGAAAGGCAGAGAAAAGTCGCTTTTTATACATACATCCGGAACTCTAAATATGGATATTTGGAAGAGCACCGGAGCTACCCGTTTTGGAGTGATGTATCCATTGCAGACTTTCAGTAAAGATAAACTTGTGGATTGGAGATCGGTCCCTATTTTTATTGAGGGTAGCTTGGAACAGGAAAAAAATCTAATAGAGAATTTTGCTTTGGGATTGTCTGATAATGTGAAACAACTTGATTCAACGGAGCGGGGATTACTACATGTTGCTGCAGTCTTTGCGTGCAATTTTTCCAATCACATGTACTCCATAAGTAAAAATATACTCTCAGAGTTAAAAATACCGTTCAGCGTATTGTTACCTTTAATTGAAGAGACCGCCCATAAAGTAACTATTCTTGATCCGCATAAGGCACAGACCGGCCCTGCCGTAAGAGGAGATAAAGAAGTGCTGGATAAGCATATGGAGTTTTTATCTTGCTATCCGGAGTTGGCCGAAATATATAGTATTATTTCTAAAAATATTCAAAACTCAAAAAAATGATAGATTACGATTTAAA